>DATCWO010000220.1:0-8423 GCA_036566325.1 Burkholderiales bacterium
CAACACACTCGCGTGCTACCACCAAGGGGGTGCGATGAAAATCCACGAATATCAAGCTAAAGAAGTGCTGCGTAAATTCGGCGTCGTCACGCCGCGTAGCATTCCGTGTTTCTCTGTAGATGAAGCAGTGAAAGCTGCAAACGAACTCGGCGGCAAGGTTTGGGTCGTAAAAGCCCAGATTCATGCCGGCGGTCGCGGTAAGGGCGGCGGCGTGAAAGTGTCGAAATCCATCGACGAAGTTCGCGAAAACGCCAGCAAAATCCTCGGCATGCAACTGGTGACGCACCAGACCGGTCCGGAAGGCCAGAAGGTCCGTCGCCTGCTGATCGAAGAAGGCGCCGACATCAAGAAGGAACTGTATGTCGGTATGGTCGTCGATCGCGGCACCCAGCGCGTTGCGCTGATGGCCTCCAGCGAAGGCGGCATGGACATCGAGGAAGTCGCAGCCAAGACACCCGAGAAAATCCACAAGGTCTTCGTCGATCCGGCCAAAGGCCTGACCGATGCTGAAGCCGACGATATCTCGCGCAAAATCGGCATTCCGGACGGTTCGGTCGATCAGGGCCGCAAGATGCTGCAGGCGCTGTACAAGGCATTCTGGGAAACCGATGCCAGCCTGGCGGAGATCAACCCGCTGATCGTCACCGGCGACGGCAACGTCATCGCGCTCGACGCCAAAATGAACTTCGACTCCAACGCGCTGTTCCGTCATCCGGAAATCGTCGCCATGCGCGATCTGGATGAAGAAGACGCGGCCGAAATCGAAGCCTCCAAGTTCGATCTGTCCTACATCTCGCTCGACGGTACGATCGGTTGCCTGGTCAACGGCGCCGGCCTGGCGATGGCGACCATGGATGCGATCAAGCTGTACGGTGGCAGCCCGGCCAACTTCCTCGACGTCGGCGGTGGTGCGACAGCGGAGAAAGTGACGGAAGCCTTCAAGATCATGCTGAAGAACCCGAGCCTGAAGGCCATTCTGGTCAACATCTTCGGCGGCATCATGAAGTGCGATGTCATTGCGACTGGCGTGGTCGCCGCGGCAAGAGAAGTGAAGCTGCACGTGCCGCTCGTTGTGCGCCTCGAGGGCACCAACGTTGATCTCGGCAAGAAGATTCTCGCCGAATCCGGCCTGCCGATCATCTCGGCGAACAACATGTCCGACGCGGCGCAAAAAGCCGTCGCCGCGGCGCAGTAAAGGGGACCCACTAAATGTCCATCCTGATTAACAAAGACACCAAAGTCATTACCCAGGGCATAACCGGTAAAACCGGTCAGTTCCACACCCGCATGTGCCGGGACTACGCCAACGGCCAGAACTGTTTTGTCGCCGGCGTTCATCCCACCAAGGCAGGCACGGATTTCGAAGGCATTCCGATCTACGCTTCGGTGAAGGAAGCCAAAGATAAAACCGGCGCCACCGTGTCGGTGATCTACGTACCGCCGGCCGGCGCGGCCGCTGCGATCGACGAAGCCGTCGAAGCGGGCCTCGATCTGGTGGTGTGCATCACCGAAGGCATCCCAGTGCGCGACATGATCAACACGCGCGCCAAGATGAAGGGCAAGAAGACGATTCTGCTGGGACCAAACTGCCCCGGCCTGATCACGCCCGACGAAATCAAGATCGGCATCATGCCCGGCCATATCCATAGAAAAGGCCGTATCGGCGTGGTATCGCGCTCCGGTACGCTGACTTATGAAGCGGCTGGTCAACTGGCTGAATTCGGTCTGGGTCAGTCCACCGTCGTCGGTATCGGCGGCGATCCGGTGAACGGTCTGAAGCACATCGACGTGCTGAAATTGTTCAACGACGATCCGGACACCGACGCAGTCATCATGGTCGGCGAAATCGGCGGCAGCGACGAAGAAGAAGCGGCACTGTGGGCGAAAGACCACATGAAGAAACCGGTTGTCGGTTTCATCGCCGGCGTCACTGCTCCGGCAGGCAAGCGTATGGGCCACGCCGGTGCAATCATCTCCGGCGGCAAGGGCACGGCGCAGGAAAAGCTCGAAACCATGGAAGCGTGCGGCATCAAAACTACGCGCAACCCCGGTGAAATGGGCAAGCTGCTCAAGTCCGTACTGAAGTAAGGCACGACTAAAAGGCGCACTTCGGTGCGCCTTTTTTGTTTATATCGAAAGAAGCTCTGATCGGGCTTTCGGCCGGCGCACTTGCGAATCAAGAATCAGGCGCCGAGTATGGCAGCGCGCATGCATCGTCTGATCAGACATTACTACTGCTGAACCCGGAGGAGGGTGGTCGGGGCTGGGAGGCCCGATTGGCCACGACGACGGAAGGTCGCGATTGCGCATCGCTGCGAACGCGGACAAGCTCACAACACTTGATGGGTGTTAGACCTTGCACAACCTCACGTTGAAGAAAACAGGCCGACGCGCCCTTCGTAATACGCCCAGCCCGCGAGAGAGCCGGCGACGATTTCTATCCGTCGCCGGCTCTTCGCTTTTGCTCGCCGGCTGCGCCGGGCCCGGCGCGCTGTTGACGCCATCGCGGCAGAGCGGCTATGTCGAAGTGCCCGACGGACGTCTTTATTACGAAACAGCTGGTAGCGGGCAGCCGCTCGTTCTATTGCATGCGTTCACGCTCGATACGCGCATGTGGAACGCGCAGTTCGACACTCTTGCCGCGCGCTATCGCGTGATTGCGTATGACGCGCGCGGTTTCGGCCGCTCCTCGCTGCCCCGTGCGGGGAGCTCCTATTCCCATTTCGACGATCTGCGAATGTTGCTCGACAAGCTGGAGGCGCCTCAGCCGCATCTGGTTGGCGCATCCATGGGTGGTCGATTCGCGCTCGATTTCGCGGCGATGCAGCCAGGCCGCTATCGTTCACTCGCGTTGATCGACGGCGTAATGGGCGGATGGGATTGGTCGCACGAATGGCTTGCGTCGTACGCACCTGTCATTGCGGCCTCGCAGCGCAAAGATATCGCAGCGGCCAAGGCGGCGTGGCTCGCGCATCCGGTCTTCGCCACTGCGCGCGCTGACGAAGCCGTGTATCGGCAATTGCGTCAGATGGTGGCCGATTACAGCGGCTGGCATTTCGTCAATCATGATCCCGCGCGCAATGTCGTACCGCCGGTGAGCGCACGTCTCGCGCGCATTCGCGGCCCGATATTGAGTCTGGTCGGCGAATATGACATGCCCGATTTTCATCGTATGGCGGAAAAACTCGAGACTGATGCGAAGGCGCAACGTTCAGTGGTGCCCGGTGCAGGACATCTTTCCAGCATGGGCGCCGCCGAGCGCGTCAATGCGCTGTTGTTGGACTTCCTCACACGCGTTGCTTGAGTTGCTCGCGATAACGCATCGCTTCACGACAGGCCCTTGGTGGTAAACTCTCGCGGTTCCCCGCGCAGTGAGCACGTTATTTCGGCGCAACTTATGCCGAAATGAACGATGCCGGCAGTCCTTTGTTGACGGGGGTCAACCCGGCACAGGCGGCCGGAAGGCTAGAATTTTTTTTGTGATCCAATCCCGTCGGTCAAAACCTTGGCAAGGCCATTGGGGGCATGACCGGAAAGAGGCCCAATATGAACGACCGCATCAGCGGCAAATCCAAACCGATTCCCATCGTGCCTATTAAAGTGCGGCCGACCCTCAAAGGTCGTCGCCCTGAACCCCAGGCCGTTGCGGAAGTGCAAGCCCTACTGGGCGATGAATCGCGCCGGCGTGACTTGTTGATCGAGCATCTGCACAAGATTCAGGACCACTACGGCCATCTGGCAGATCGACATCTCGTTGCACTCGCCGACGAGATGAAAATTGCAATGACGGAAGTGTATGAGGTGGCGACCTTCTATCACCACTTCGATGTCGTGAAGGATGACGAGGTCGCGCCGCCGGCGATTACCGTGCGCGTGTGCGACTCCATTTCCTGTGAGATGGCGGGATCGGACGAGTTGCTCGCCAAGCTGCCAAAGATACTCGGCAAGGATGTGCGCATCCTGCACGCGCCCTGTGTCGGCCGCTGCGAAACCGCGCCCGTTGTGGTCATCGGCCAGAACCCGGTTCCGTTTGCGACGCCCGATAAAGTCAAAGCGCTGGTCGCCGCGAAAGCGGTCCAGCACGGCGCAGGCAAGCACCCTGACGCGAAGATCGTCACGCCGGGACACATCGGCTTTGACGAATATCGCAAGAACGGCGGTTATCAACTGCTCAAGGATTGCCTCGAAGGCCGCAAGCAGCGCGAAGATGTCATCGTGGCGATGGAGCATTCCGGCCTGCGTGGTCTCGGCGGCGCGGGTTTCCCCGCCGGCCGCAAGTGGCGCATCGTCGGTGGACAACCCGAGCCGCGCCTGATGGCGGTGAACATCGACGAAGGCGAACCCGGCACGTTCAAGGATCGCTATTACCTCGAACGCGATCCGCATCGTTTCCTCGAAGGCATGCTGGTCGCCGCCTGGGCCGTTGGCATCGCCGAGGTCTATATTTATCTGCGCGACGAGTATCACGGCTGCCGCGAAATTCTGCAGCACGAGCTTGATGTGCTGACCGGCAAGGCCGATTTCCCGCTGCCGCCGATCCAGTTGCGTCGCGGCGCTGGCGCCTATATCTGCGGCGAAGAGTCCGCCATGATCGAATCGATCGAAGGCAAGCGCGGCGAACCGCGTCTGCGTCCGCCCTATGTCGCTGAAGTGGGCCTGTTCGGTCGTCCGACGCTCGAACACAACATGGAAACGCTGTTCTGGGTGCGCGATATCCAGCAGAAAGGTCCGCAGTGGTTCGCTGATAACGGTCGCAACGGTCGCAAGGGGCTGCGCTCCTTCTCCGTCAGCGGTCGCGTGAAAAAACCGGGCGTGCATCTGGCGCCTGCGGGCATCACCATGACCGAGCTGATCGACGAGTTCTGCGGCGGCATGCTCGACGGCCACAAGTTCTATGGTTATCTACCCGGCGGCGCATCGGGCGGCATTCTGCCAGCGTCGATGGGCAATATTCCGCTCGACTTCGACACGCTGAATCAGTACGGTTGCTTCATCGGCTCGGCTGCGGTCGTGGTGCTGTCTGACAAGGACACTGCCAAGATGGCCGCGCGGAACGTAATGAAGTTCTTCGCCGACGAGTCCTGCGGACAGTGCACACCATGCCGCGTGGGCACGGCCAAGGCCGCCCTGCTGATGGATAATCAGAAATGGGACGAGCCGCTGCTTTCGGAACTTTCCTCAGCAATGATGGACGCATCTATCTGTGGCCTTGGACAGGCAGCTCCGAACCCCGTGTTGTGCGTAATGAAATACTTCCCGAACGAATTGGCGGAAGGGTGAATCCATGACAGCTATCAGTAATCAAGAAATCGCGGCGCTGCCGATTGAGTTCAAACTCAACGGCAAGGTCGTCATCGGCCGGGCCGACGAGACCATCATTCAGACCGCCAAGCAGTACGGAATCGACATTCCGCATCTCTGCTACAAAGAAGGTTATCGCCCGGACGGCAACTGCCGCGCGTGCATGGTCGAAATCAACGGCGAGCGCGTGCTCGCGCCGTCGTGCTGCCGCTATCCCAAAGACGGGATGGAGGTGACGACCGATTCCGAGCGTGCCCTTAAGTCGCAGAAGTTGGTGGTCGAGCTACTGCTCTCCGATATGCCGGAGAAGCGCTACACACTCGATTCTGAACTCGATCAGTGGGCCAAGAAGCTGGGACTCGGTCAGCCGCGCTTCCCGGGCCGCCAACAGCCGCGTGCGGATCTTTCGCATCCGGCCATGTCGGTCAACCTTGACGCCTGTATTCAGTGCACGCGTTGTGTGCGCGCCTGTCGCGAAGAACAGGTCAACGACGTCATCGGTTACGCCTTCCGCGGCGAACATTCCAAGATCGTGTTCGACTTGGACGATCCGATGGGCGCTTCCACCTGCGTCGCTTGCGGCGAGTGCGTGCAAGCCTGCCCAACCGGCGCGCTCATGCCGGCACGTGACGTCGGCCTGGCCGAAATCGACAAGAAAGTTGATTCGGTATGTCCGTTCTGCGGCGTGGGTTGTCAACTCACCTATCACGTCAAAGACAACAAGATCATGTACGTGCAGGGCCGCGAAGGCCCGGCGAACAGCAGTCGCCTATGCGTCAAAGGTCGTTATGGCTTCGACTATGCGCATCACAAGCATCGCCTGACCAAGCCGCTGATCCGCAAGCCCGGTGTGGCGAAGACTAAGGATTTCACCGTCGACCCGGACAATTGGCAGGAAGTTTTCCGTGAAGCCACCTGGGAAGAGGCGTTGGATTTCGCCGCAGGCGGATTGAAGAAGATTCGTGATCGGGAAGGCCCTCAAGCATTGTCAGGTTTTGGCTCGGCCAAGGGTTCGAACGAAGAGGCGTATCTGTTCCAGAAGCTGGTCCGTACCGGCTTCCGCACCAACAACGTCGACCATTGCACCCGTCTGTGCCATGCGTCGAGCGTTGCCGCGCTGCTGGAAGGCATCGGTTCCGGGGCAGTGTCCAATCCGGTTCGCGACGTGGACGTGGCCGAAGTCATTATCGTTATCGGCTCGAACCCGACGGTGAACCACCCGGTCGCCGCGACGTTCATGAAGAACGCGGCCAAGCGCGGTGCCAAACTGATCATTGCCGATCCGCGTCGCACTGAATTGGCGCGTCACGCTTCGTATGTACTGCAGTTCAATCCGTCCACCGACGTGGCGATGCTTAACGCCATGCTGAACGTGATCGTTACCGAAGGCCTGGTTGACGAGAATTTCATTAAAGACCGCACCTCGAACTACGAGGCATTGCGCGACAACATCCGCAAGTTCACGCCGGAAGCGATGGCGCCGATCTGCGGGATTCCCGCCGAAACGCTGCGTGAGGTCGCACGCTTGTATGCCACGTCCAAGGCTTCGATGATCATGTGGGGCATGGGCGTATCGCAGCACACGCACGGTACCGACAATGCGCGTTGTCTAATTGCGCTGGCGATGGTAACCGGCCAGATCGGTCGACCAGGTACGGGTCTGCATCCGCTGCGCGGCCAGAACAACGTGCAGGGTGCGTCCGACTCGGGCCTGATTCCGATGGTTTATCCGGACTATCAGCGTGTCGATAGCCCTGAAGCCAAAGCGCGTTTCGAAAAACTATGGGGCCAGGAACTCGACGGCAAGCCCGGTTTGACTGCGGTGGAAATCATCGATGCGTCTTACGAGGGCACGATCAAGGGGATGTACATCATGGGTGAGAACCCGGCGATGTCCGATCCCAACGCCAACCATGCACGCGAAGCCATGGCCAAGCTCGAGCATATGGTCGTGCAGGATATTTTCCTGACGGAAACGGCATATCTGGCTGACGTGGTGCTGCCGGCAACGGCGTGGCCGGAAAAAACCGGTACCGTGACCAATACTGACCGTATTGTTCAGCTTGGTCGTACGGCGTTGACCCCGCCCGGCGAAGCGCGCGAAGATCTGCGCACGATTATCGATATCGCTAAGCGTCTGGGTCTGCCGTGGACATACGAGCATCCCAGGGACGTGTTCAATGAAATGCGGCTGGCAATGGATTCGATCGCCGGTATTACGTGGGAACGTCTGGAGCGTGATTCGGCAGTCACCTACCCGTGCGAAAACGAAGGTGATCCGGGCGAGCCGATTGTGTTCGTTGACAACTTCCCGACCGCGACGGGGCGCGCCAAGATCATGCCGGCCGATCTGATCCCGGCAGCGGAGCGTCCGGATGTGGATTATCCAATGGTGTTGATCACCGGCCGCCAACTGGAACACTGGCACACCGGATCGATGACCCGACGTGCCGGCGTGCTCGATGCCATCGAGCCGGAACCGGTCGCCTCGATGCACCCGCTGGATATCGCCGAACTTGGCCTGAAACCCGGCGACATCATTACGGTCTCGTCGCGTCGCGGTGCGGTCACGCTGTATGCGCGGATGGACGAAGGTACGCCACGCGGTTCGGTGTTCATTCCCTTCTGCTATTACGAAGCGGCTGCCAACGAGCTCACCAACGCGGCATTGGATCCCTTCGGCAAGATTCCGGAGTTCAAGTACTGCGCCGTCAAGGTGATAGCGGGTGGTCCGAAGCCGCAGCAGATGAGCTACGGCGGCGGTCAGGCGCTTGCGCTTGCCTGAGCGTATATGTAGTCGTCAATGACATAACCCCGGCTCAGGCCGGGGTTTACTTTTGGGCGACCGGCTTTCTATTGACGCTCGTCAATGTGGCTTATTCCCGCTCACGCCTATATTTTCAAGGTTCGACGCAGCCTCATGACCGCGTCTTTTTCCAGCGACTAAGAATTCCAGGAGACTAGGTAATGCCTTCAGATATCGAAATCGCCCAAGCAGCTAAGATGAAGCGCATCACGCAAGTGGCGCAAGAGAAGCTTGGGATTTCCGACGAGCACCTCGAGCCCTATGGCCACTACAAGGCCAAGCTTTCGCTCGAGTACATTGACTCGCTCAAAAACAA
>DATCWO010000298.1:0-5710 GCA_036566325.1 Burkholderiales bacterium
CACGGCGGCGGCAAGTCCTTCGCGCGTACGGAGCGGTACCGCCGCGGCGGTCGGATCGACGCGCACCCATCCCGCCTGGTCGAGCCATACTTCGGCCCATGCGTGCGCATCCGACTGGCGCACGGTCATGTAGCCGTCGACCGGATTGATTTCCCCACCCTGATAGCCTGTTACCACGCGCGCAGGAACCCCCGCGGCACGCATCAGCACGACGAAAGCGCTCGAATAGTGTTCGCAGAAACCCATGCGACTATCGAACAGAAATTCGTCGACCGAATTGGCGCTGGTGGCCAGCGGCGGATTCAGCGTGTAGCGATAGCCGCCAGTGCGGAAATGCGCAATCGCGCGCTTCACGACGTCGGTGTCGTTCGTTGCATTGTTGCGCCACGATCGGGCGAGCGCGGTCGCGCGCGGATTGAATTCGGCGGGCAGCGCCAGCGCCGCGTGCAGTTCCTCCGCCGACGCGCCGCCCTGGGCGCGATAGTCGAGGTAGGACTGCAATTCGTAACGCATGCGGGTGCGGATCGGTGTGCGCGACAGCAACTGATAGTCCGCCGTTGCGTAGGCATTGTCGGGCAGCGCGGAGGGCATCTCCAGACCGAACAGCCAGGTGCGATTGTGCGGTTCCAGCGTGATGCTGTAATGCACGGGCACGCCGCTCGGCTCGAAGCGGTATTGCGGTGAGTGCGCCACGTCGCCGGCGCGCCAGGTGCGACCGTCGTATTCCCAGAACACCGGGCCGCGCCAATACAATTTCTCGCGCGGCGGTGTGTCGCCGTCGAACTGCACGCGGAAAGCGATTTCATCCGATTGCGATAGCGCGCTGATGTTGCCCGGGCTCATCGAATCGGACAGGCCGGTCATGCCGCTGAACGCATCGGCCGGCATGCCCCAGAGCGGGCCCTGAACGCGCGGAAAAAGGAAGAACAGAATCACCATCAGCGGAATGCCCTGCGCGAGCAGCATGCCGGCCGTCTTGAAATGCGCGCGCAACGGTCGCTGCGGTGCGTTGATCGCCACCAGCGCCGAGGTGAGCAGCATGATGGTGCCCAGCGTGATGAATGCCGTGAGGGGACGCTGACTGTAGAAGAAGGCCGACAGTGCGAGAAAATAGGCGAGCACGGTGGTGACCACCACATCGCGCAGCGTACGCATTTCCAGTAGCTTGAGGGCGAGCAATACCACCAGCAGCGTCACGCCGGCATCGCGCCCGAACAGCGTGCGATGCGAGAAATACACGCCGCCGATGATGAGCAGGGTGAGCGGCACGAGCAGCCAGCGGCGCGGCAGCCTTCCGCCGTGCCATGCGGCCCCGGTGCGCCATAGCAGGATGGCGATTGCCAGCGCCGCGATCCACAGCGGCAGACGCTGGATATGCGGTGCCGTCGCGAGCGCGATGCCGCCGATCAGCAACATGAGATGCGGCAGCGCGAGCGGAGCGTCCGGCGTGGACGTTTGCGTGCGCGAACCGAAACTGAACAGGGGCAGCGCCTTCATGCGAGTTCGTGCAGCGCGAGTGCGCGCAGGCAGATGTCGAAGTGGCCGTCGCCGGCGGCCGGTTCGATGATCCGGCCCGGCAGTCGCAGGCCATAGGTGGCGCCTGCTTCGGCGGCGAGCAGCACCGCGCGTGTCAGTCGCGACAGCCGTGCTTCGCGGTCCATGTCGCGCGGCAGATGGTCGTAATCGAGCCACAGTTCCGCCGTGCCGTGACCGCTGAATACTTTGGTCAGCAGGACGTCGCCGTGCGCCATGGCTTTCCATGCGATGTGACGCAACGAATCGCCCGGCTGATAGGGACGCAGGCCGTAAAAATCATCGCTGCCCTGGCCGATGCTGGTGGCCTCGCCTTGCGCGGGGACGATTTCGGGTGGCGGCAGTTCCGATTCATCGGGGCGTGGATAGATCAGCGCGCGCACATCCATATGCGCATACGACCAGGCGCGAAAAAGTCCCAGCGGATATTCGGTGCGGATGGTGAGCAACGGTAGCGCGAGCCAGCCGCGTCGTTCGCTCCGGATCGCGACGACCGCCGTTCCGCTGTCGCGTGGACGGATGTCGCAACGTGTTGCGCTGTCGCCGCTGCGCACCTCGATGGCCACGCGTTCGTAATGGCCGGGGTTGTGCAGATGCAGGTGAAAGCGCGCGCTGTCGCCGGCGAATGCGTCGTCCACCTTGCCCGCATCGATATGCAGATGGACCAGATTGCGATAGGTGTGCAGCATCGCCACGGTCGCCGTGCCGGTGAGCAGGAAGGTCATCATGTAACCGAGCGACAACTGATAGTTGATCGAGCCGATCAGCATCAGCAACAGGGATACGGCGAAGGCGAGGCCGGAGCGCGTGGGCAGGATATAGACGCGCCGATGCGTCAGAAACACCGTCCCCGTGGTCGGCGTGCCGCGGCCGCGTTTCAGTTGAATGAACTGATAAAGCTGCGAGCGATGCAGGAGTTGCGCAAGCATGCGTCGCCGATTACGCGCTAGGGAATGGCGACGGCGTCGATCAGGCCGACGACGATGTCGGAATGCGTGCGTTTCGCGCCGTTGTGAACCGGATGCAGGCGGTGTCCCGCCACGCCCGGCAGCACGGCCTGAATGTCTTCCGGCAGCACGCGATCGCGGCCGTCGATGTAGGCCCAGGCGCGTGCGCAATGCAGTAGCGCCAGCGCGGCGCGCGGACTCAAACCGTTGACGTAATCGGGTGAGCGACGCGTGTGATCCACCAGCGCCTGCACGTAATCAAGCAGCGCTGGTGCGACATGCACCTTGCGTGCCGAACGCTGCAGGGCCAGCAACTCCTCCGGCAGCAGCGACGGCTCGAGGCCGGCGATCAGGTCGCGTCGCTCCACGCCTTCGAGCAGCGCGCGTTCGGCTGCGCGGTCCGGATAGCCGAGTTCGATGCGCATCTGGAAGCGATCGAGTTGCGATTCGGGCAATGGAAAGGTGCCGACCTGATGCGAGGGGTTCTGCGTCGCGATGACGAAGAAGGGTTCGGGCAGCGCGCGGGTGATGCCTTCGGTGGTGACCTGATGTTCTTCCATTGCTTCGAGCAGCGCGCTTTGCGTTTTGGGCGTTGCGCGATTCACTTCATCAGCCAGCACGACCTGCGAAAAGATCGGGCCCGGATAAAACTGAAAGCCATTGTCCTTACGGTCATAGATGGACACGCCGATGATGTCCGCCGGCAGCATGTCGCTGGTGAATTGGACGCGATGGAATGCGAGGCCGAGCGATTTCGCCAGTACGTGTGCCAGCGTGGTCTTGCCCACGCCGGGCAAATCCTCGATCAGCAGATGGCCGCGCGCCAGCAGGCAGGCGAGCGCAAGACGAATTTGATGCTGCTTGCCCAGCACCACCTGGCCGGCTTGAGCAACGACATGTTGTAGCGCAGTGGACATCGGTGGCGAATCGCTGAGTGATGAGGCGTGAGTGACGAGAGTCTGCGTGTGAGTGTAGACGGAATTCCGCTATGATTCGATGAACCCCCAGCGCAAGGAGTGAAATATATGGCAACGGCATTTATTCATCATGCCGACTGCGTGAAGCACGATATGGGCTCGTACCATCCGGAGAGCCCCGGACGCTACGAATCCGTCGAAGAATACGTGGAGGCGGCCGGTCTGCTCGGCAAACTCGACCTCTACGATGCGCCGCTCGCGACCGATGAGCAACTTGCACGCGCACATCCCGAGTCCTACATCGAAATGATCCGCGAGTCGGCGCCGGCCAGTGGCCTGGTGCAGCTCGATCCGGACACCTCGATGAACCCCTACAGCCTGAATGCCGCGCTGCGTGCGGCCGGTTCAGGTGTACTCGGCATCGATCTAGTGATGGACGGCCGCGCGCAGAACGTGTTCTGCAACGTGCGTCCGTGTGGCCACCATGCGACGCGCAATCGCTCCATGGGGTTCTGCATTTTCAACAACATCGCGGTTGCGGCTTTCTATGCCACCGAGGTGCACAAGCTCGATCGCGTGGCCATCGTCGATTTCGACGTGCATCACGGCAACGGCACCGAAGACATCGTCAGCGACGAAGACCGCATTCTGATGTGCGGCACGTTCCAGCATCCCTTCTATCCCTACAGCGGAACGGAGAATGTGGCGCGCAACATGTGCAACGTCCCGCTGCCGGCCGGCACGGGCAGCGAAGGCTTTCGCAAGGCGTCGGAACAGATCTGGCTGCCTGCGCTGGAGAAGTTCGAGCCGGAGTTGATTCTGGTCTCCGCAGGCTTCGATGCGCATGAAGACGATCCGCTCGCGCAATTGCGCCTGACCGATGACGACTACGCCTGGGTCACGCACCGATTGATGGACGTCGCCGCGCGGCATAGCCAGGGCCGTATCGTGTCGGTACTCGAAGGCGGTTATTCGCTGCAGGCGCTCGGTCGCAGCGTGGTGCGACATGTGAACGTGCTGGCGGGGCTGGAGTAGAAATTCGGCCGGGAGCAGAGAGCGGAGAACTTGAAGTCGCTTTTCAACCACTGCACTGGATCCCCGCTTCCGCGGGGATGACGGCCAAACCACTTCCCCTGCCACCGTCATTCCGGGCAAGCGCGTGGCGCGCGGCCCGGAATTCAGAATTACTGCGGAATGGCAGGCATCAGCAACGTCGGTTCGGCGGCATTCATTCGAGCCGCGAGTTCGGCTGCCGCGCTACGCAGTTCTTCTGCGGTCAGCGCGATAAGATTCAAATGCGTGGCCTCCTGCAGTCGTACGAAGTTCCGCTGCGTCGAACGCCGATAAAGCGGATCGTAGTGCGCGATCAGTAGTTCGGTGACCAGCGCCTGCCATTCGCCGGCGGCGATCTGCGCAGACCATTTGGCGATCGTTTCGTTGCCGTAGAGCGGACGCAGGCAGTCGAGTTGCTGCGTCAGGCGTGCGGGATCGGCGACGAAGAAATGGTATTCGTCGAGCAGAAAGCGCACGCGTTCCGCCAGTGCGACCTGTAGCTGCACGCATTCGGCGTTGCGGATCGCTTCCATCAACGTGTCGGGCACGCGCAGCACACCGATTTTCTTGCTTTCGGCTTCGACGTACACGGGGCGACTCGCGTCCAGTTTGCGCAAGCCATCCCATAGCTGCGTTTCAAAATGTTTTTGCGAGGGCTGCGGCGTCTGTGGCAATTGGCCCAGCACGGAGCCGCGATGGCACGCGAGCGCCTCCAGATCGAGCACCTGTTCGCCCTGCGTGGTCAGCGCTTCGAGCAGCCGGCTTTTGCCGCTGCCGGTTTCGCCGCACAGCACGATGTAACGAAAGTGTCCCGCGCGTTCATCGATTTGCGCCACGACTTCGCGCCGGAAGCTTTTGTAGCCGCCGGCGAGTTGCGACGCCTGCCAGCCGATCTGGCGCAGCACATGCGTCATTGCGCCGGAGCGTTGGCCGCCGCGCCAGCAATAGACGAGCGGGCGCCATGACTTGTCCTTGTTCTGAAACAGTTGCTCGATGTGCGTGCCGATGTTGCGCGCAACCAGCGCGGCGCCAAGACGTCGCGCGGCAAAGGGCGAGACCTGTTTGTAGAGCGTGCCGATCTGAACGCGCTGCGCGTCGTCGAGCACCGGTGCGTTGATGGCGCCGGGAATATGATCGAGCGCATACTCGGCGGGCGAACGTACGTCGATCACCTCGTCAAAGGTCTCGAGCTGTGCTACGGTCGCCGGGTCGTAAAATTTCATGCGCGCTTCATTGGAGCCGCATAATGTTCCGGACTGC
>DATCWO010000094.1:0-3728 GCA_036566325.1 Burkholderiales bacterium
GCCGCAACGGATGGCGCCGACGCTCCGTTCGAAGTGGCGCGCGAGGATGGGGGCAACGCAGCGGCCGACGTGAAACCGAAGGATTCGAAGTCGAAGAAATCGAGCGCACGTGTAAAAACAGCTGGGGCCGCGCGCCAGACATCGCCGGCGCAACCGGCTGCCACCGTCGTCGCCACGGCGGACGCAACGTTGCAAGTGGTGGCGGCGCCGTGGGGTGAAATTTTCATCGATGGCAAATCGCGCGGCATGGCATCGCCGCTGGCCAATATTGCCGTGCCGCCGGGTAAGCATCGCGTGGAAATCCGCAACGGCAGCCTGCCGACGCACAAGGTGGACGTGACGATCGCGTCGGGCGACACTCACCGGATCAAACATAAGTTCGAATGATATGAACACCCATATCCAACGCACATTCGCATTCCTGATCGTCGCGATGCTGGTGGCGGGTTGCTCGGCCACTGCGATGCACGAACACGGCTACGACAACTACGCGCAGGGTACGGCCGAGCGTCTGTTGTTGTTGGGCATTCAGGCCTACGAAGACGGCGATCTGAAAAAATCGTCGGAGCGTCTCACCGGCGCGCTGAGTAGCGGGCTCACCTTCAATAAGGACAAGGTGACGGCATACAAATATCTGGCGTTCATCCATTGCTCGGCGGGTCGCGAGCAGCAATGCCGAGACGATTTCGTCGCCGCCGTCGCGCTCGATCCCGAAATGCAGCTGTCGCCCGCCGAATCCGGTCACCCGGTATGGGGGCCGATCTTCAGGAGCGTGAAGGCACGCAACGTGCGCGCCGGCAAATAGCCGCCGGCCGTATCCCGGTACGGCGATTGCGCGAGGGATGCGCACGCCGCAAATTGCGTCGATAATCGCGGCTGCTCATCTCGCAGAGGTTGGTATGGCCCGCGTCACGCTCACTCAATACCTGATCGAACAGCAGCGCAGCCATGGCAAGGTTTCGCCCGGTCTGCGCCTGCTTATCGAAGTCGTGGCGCGCGCCTGCAAGATGATCAGCTACCACGTCAACAAGGGGCCGCTGAACGGCATCGGCGAGGTCGTCGGTAACGTCAATGTGCAGGGCGAAGCGCAGAAAAAACTCGACGTCGTGGCCAATGAAGTGCTGGTCGAGGCGAACGAGTGGGGCGGTCAGCTGGCGGCCATGGTGTCCGAAGAAATGGACGGTCCCTACATCGTTCCGAACCATTATCCGCGCGGCCAGTTTTTGCTGCTCATGGATCCGCTCGACGGATCGTCCAACCTCGACGTCAACGGTACCGTCGGCACCATTTTTTCGGTGCTGCGATACGCGGACGATGACCGCGAGCCGGATGAAAAATCTTTTCTGCAGCCGGGCGCCCGACAGGTCGCCGCCGGCTTTGCCTTGTATGGCCCCGCCACGGTGCTGGTCCTCACAGTCGGTAACGGCACGGTCGGCTTCACTCTCGACAAGGAACTCGGCTCGTTCGTGCTGACCCAGCCCGCCATGCGCATTCCCGAGGACACGCAGGAATTCGCCATCAATGCATCGAATGCGCGCAATTGGGAGCCGCCGATCAAGCGCTATATCGACGAATGCCTGGCCGGCAAGAGCGGGCCGCGCGGGTGTGACTTCAATATGCGCTGGGTCGCTTCGATGGTGGGCGATCTGTATCGCATTCTGTGTCGCGGCGGCGTGTTCCTGTACCCGCGCGACACCAGACATCGGGACGGTCGTCTGCGTTTGATGTATGAAGCGAATCCGATGGCTTTCATTGTCGAGCAAGCGGGCGGTGCAGCGACCGACGGCGCGCGACGCATACTCGATCTGCAACCCACGGCGCTGCATCAGCGGGCCGGCGTGGTGATGGGGTCGAAGAACGAAGTCGAGCGCGTCGCCTCGTATCACCGCAAGGACTGATCCGCGCGCCTAGGCGGCGTCACTGTCGTTGTCGATCAGGGCGGCGTTGAGCGATTGGCGCTTGTGTCGCAGGTGATCCTTCAGCAAGGTGCCGAGCTGTGCGGCGTCGCGGCTGATCAAGGCCGCGAGAATCATTTCGTGTTCTTCGACCGCCTGGTGCCAGCGCTCTTCCGACAGGTTGGCCATGTAGCGCGCGCGGCGTATGCGCGCACCGAGCGCGGCATACACCGAAGACAGCACGGCGTTGCCGGCTGCCTGCACCAGCGCTTCGTGGATGAGTTGATTGAAGCGGAAATATTCAGGCCGGTCGCGCCGTTTGTAATGCTTGAGCATTTCGTTGTGAAGACGCTTTACCTGCGCGATTCCCATGTCGGTGATGCGCTCGCAGGCAAGTTCACCGGACAGCGCTTCCAACGCTTCCATCACCTCGAACATGTTGTCGAGATCGCTGGCGCTCAGTTTGCTCACCGTTGCGCCGCGATGGGGCGCCATGTCGATCAGGCCTTCGGAAGTGAGCGCGCGAAGCGCCTCGCGCAACGGCGTGCGTGAAATCCCCAGTTGTTCGCACAGTATCCGTTCCGGCACCCGGCTGCCGGGCGCGAGTTCGCCTTCCAGAATCATCTGCCGCAGACGCTGCACGACTTCGTCGTAAAGCGCGGCGCGGACGATGCGAGTCGAACTTGACGGCTCGGCCATTTCTTCCAGGCTTTCTGCTTTTTTCATAGCGTTCATCAAGCTCCGTCCAAGGCAAGTTCAAGCACCCGCGCGACATGCAGCGCTGGTCGGTTCGCACCGTGCTCGATTTGATGTCGGCAACTGGTGCCATCCGCCACGATCAGAGTATCCGGGTCGGCCGCGCGCACCGCGGGAAGCAGGTTCAATTCGGCCATGCGCATGGAGACGTCGTAATGCTCCGCCTCGTAGCCGAACGGGCCGGCCAGGCCACAGCAGCCGGATTCTATGGTTTCCACTTCGAGGCCGGGAATGAGTTTGAGGCATTGCTGTACTGCCGGCATCAGACCAAAGGCTTTCTGGTGGCAATGTCCGTGGAGCAGCACCTTGTTGCGACCCGGCAGCGTGCCTAGCGGTAGCGACAATTTCGCGGCGCGATGTTCGGCCGCCAGGAATTCCTCGATCAGCAAGGCATGCTTGCCAAGCATGCGCGCGTTATCCGTCGGGAACAGGGATTGAAGTTCGTCTCGCAGCGTCAACAGACAGGAAGGTTCCAGTCCGATGATCGGGATGCCGCGCGCGGCGTAGGGAACGAAATAATCCAGCGTGCGTTGCGCTTCGACACGAGCCTCGTCCACCATTCCCTTGGCGAGAAAGGTGCGCCCGCAACAGAGCGGACGGCTGTCGTCGGGGCAGGGCAGATGGACGCGATAGCCGGCTGCCTGCAGCACGCGCAGCGCGGCGCGCGCATTGTTCGGTTCGAAATACGTGTTGAACGTATCGACGAACAGCACGACCTCGCCGCGCGTGCCGCCTTTGAATTCACCGGTCAGCGCCTCCGGATCGAAGGGGTGTTTGTTCCAATTCGGCATGTCGCGCCGGGCACTGAAACCCAACATTTGTTCGCTCATGCGAGCAAACGCCGGGACAGTGTTGCGTAGGTTGAGCAGGCCCGCGAAGCGCGCTGCGACAGGCGCATAGCGAGGCAGATAAGCCACCATCCGATCGCGCAACCGGTGCGGATTGGCCTGGTGATAGTGATACAGGAACTCGGTCTTCATTTTCGCCATGTCGACACCGGTCGGACATTCGCGCTTGCATCCCTTGCAGCCGATGCAAAGATCCATGGTGTCGTACATGTCTTTCGACAGCCAGGCA
>DATCWO010000138.1:0-2464 GCA_036566325.1 Burkholderiales bacterium
CTGGATTCTGGGTCGCGGCTACGCCCTTGCCCGGCATGACACTCGATACGTCATTCCCGCGAAAGCGGGAATCCAGTCGCTTCTACGGATCAGAAACGATTTGGCGATGCGTAATTCTCGAATCGCGTGTACTGACCGAGGAAGGTTAGATCGATGTGCCCGATCGGGCCGTTACGCTGTTTGAGAATAAGGATCTCGGCTTTGCCCTTGTCCGCCGAATCCTGGTTGTAGACTTCGTCGCGATAGATCGCAAGAATCAGATCGGCATCCTGCTCGATGGCGCCGGATTCGCGCAGGTCTGACATGACCGGACGTTTGTTGGGCCGCTGCTCCAGACTGCGGTTGAGCTGCGACAGCGCGATCACCGGCACGTGCAGTTCTTTCGCCAGCGCTTTCAGCGAACGCGAGATTTCCGAAATCTCGGTGGCGCGGTTTTCGCCGTTGCCCATGCTGGAGCCCGACATGAGCTGAAGGTAATCGATGATGATGACGCCGAGCTTGCCGTATTGGCGATGCAGGCGCCGCGCACGGGCGCGTAATTCGAGCGAGTTGAGCGCGGGCGTTTCGTCGATGTGGATCGGTGCGCTGTGCAGCTTGCCGACTGCGTCGGTCAACTGACTCCAGTCCTGATCGGTCAGGCGCGCGGTGCGTAACTTGTGCTGATCGATGCGCCCGATGGAACCAAGCATCCGCGCCGCCAACTGCGTACCGGCCATTTCCATACTGAACACGGCGACCGGCAGGCCACTTTGCACACCGATGTGCTCGCCGATATTCAGGGCGAACGCGGTTTTGCCCATACTGGGGCGGCCGGCGATGATGATCAGATCGCCTTCCTGCAGCCCCGACGTCATGTTGTCGAGCTCTGCATACCCGGTCGGGATGCCGGTGATGTCGGACGGATTGTCGCGGCTATAAAGAAAATCGACCCGCTCCATCACTTGCGTGAGCAGCTGATTGATGTCGGTGAAGCCCTGCCGCCCGCGCGAACCGCTTTCGGCGATTTCCATCACCTTCGATTCGGCTTCGTCGAGCAACTGGCCGACGTTCTTGCCCAGCGGGTTGAGCGCGCTGTCGGCGATATCGGTCCCGACCGCAACCAGGCGACGCATGACGGCGCGCTCGCGCACGATTTCGGCATAGCGACGGATGTTGTGCGCCGACGGCGTGTTCTGCGCCAGCATGCCGAGATAGGCCAGACCACCGGTCTTGTCCTTGTCCTCGCTGGACTCGATGGATTCGTGCACCGTCACCACATCGGCCGGCTTCGCATCGCCGATCAGGCGGGCGATATGGCGATAAATGCGGCGGTGATCGTCGCGGTAGAAATGCTCGACCAAAAGCACATCGCCAATTCGGTCCCACGCCTCGTTGTCCAGCAACAGACCGCCCAGCACCGACTGCTCCGCTTCGATGGAATGCGGGGGAATGCGCAGGTTCAGCACCTGCGGATCGACAGCGGTTTGTGTGGACGACTGGGCCATACGTAAGAGGGACGCCGCACTCGTGCAAACACGAGGCGCGGAAACGTTAAACGGGAGGACGCATTCTAACCGTTAGCCCATCGCGGTCGGCACCGCGGGCGAAAAAAAGAAGGGGCCCTTGCGGACCCCTTCAGCTTTCGGCACTTCAGGCGATGCGTCTTAGGCGGTATGTTCGCCCAGCACTGCCACCTTGATGTTGATGACAACATCGGTATGCAGCGAAACCGAGACGTCGTGATCGCCGACGACCTTGAGCGGACCCTGCGGCAGACGAACCGCTGCACGTTCCACCGGATGGCCCTGGGCTTCCAGCGCTTCGGCAATGTCGAAGGTCGAGACCGATCCGAACAGGCGGCCGTCGACACCCGCTTTGCGCGTGATCTGCACGGTCAGGCCGTCGATTTCCGCACCCTTGGCCTGCGCTGCGGTCAGTTGCTCGGCTTGCACCTTTTCCAGCTCGGCGCGGCGCGTCTCGAACTCGGCCAGATTGTCCGGCGTGGCGCGCTTGGCTTTGCGTTGCGGGATCAGGAAATTGCGCGCATAGCCGTCTTTGACTTTGACCACGTCACCGAGGCCACCGAGGTTGATCACTTTTTCGAGCAGAATGATTTGCATAGTTCCGCTCCGCTTAGTGACGGTCGGTGTAAGGCAGCAGCGCGAGATAACGCGCGCGCTCGATGGCGCTGCCCAACTGACGTTGATAGCCGGTCTTCGTGCCGGTGATACGCGCCGGAATGATCTTGCCATTCTCGCTGACGAAGTCCTTCAGCAGATCGATATCCTTGTAATCGATCCACTCGATTTTTTCCGCGGTGAAACGGCAGAACTTGCGGCGCTTGAACAGCGCACGACCGCCTTCGCGACCTTTGCGTCCGTCCTTGCCTTTGCCTTTGGCGTTGCGGCCGCCGCTACGGCCTCTGCTTGGTGGGGGCATCGTTTGCTCCTTCCTTGAATTCGATAGTGTTCACGTGCAACACCAG
>DATCWO010000262.1:0-3376 GCA_036566325.1 Burkholderiales bacterium
CCATAGCGTCGCGACGCCGGTGAACTGGAAGCAGGGCGAAGACGTGATCATCGTGCCTTCGATCACCGACCCCGAAGTGCTGAAGCAGAAGTTTCCCCAGGGCTATCGTGCGGTGAAGCCGTACCTGCGCTATACCGCGCAGCCGAAGAAGTAGGAAAACCGACCGGCGCCCAGGGCAAGTGCGGATCGGTTCAAGTCGCGCTGCCCTTTGCCCCTGCTCGGAGTCATATCAGTGCAAAGGGCGGCCACTGGCCGCCCTTTGCAAAAGGATGTTCGTATGTTGAAACGCTTTGTGCCGTTCGTCTTTGCGATAGCGCTTTCCGGTTTTGCGCTTCCGACGGTTGCCGATACAACGATCCTGAATGCCTCTTACGACGTCGCGCGCGAACTCTACAAGGACTACAACGCTGCGTTCGCGAAGCACTGGAAAGCCACGACGGGTGAGAACGTCACCATCAAGCAATCGCACGGCGGTTCGAGCAAGCAGGCGCGCGCGGTGGCCGATGGACTCGAAGCCGATGTCGTCACCATGAACCAAGCCAACGATATCGATCTGTTGCATCAGCGCGGCAACCTCGTTCCTGCCGACTGGCAGAAACGTCTGCCGAACAACAGCGTGCCGTACACGTCGACCTCGGTGTTTCTGGTGCGCAAGGGCAACCCTCAAGGCATTAAGGACTGGGACGATCTGGCCAGGCCCGGTGTGCAGGTGATCGTGCCGAACCCGAAGACCTCGGGCAACGGCCGTTATACCTATCTGGCCGCCTGGGGCTATGCACTCAAGACCGGCGGCGACGAAGCGAAGGCGCGCGCGCTGGTCGGCAAGCTGTTCGCCAACGTGCCGATTCTCGATACCGGCGGGCGCGGCGCGACTGCGACGTTCACGCAGCGCGGCATCGGCGACGTGCTGGTGACTTTCGAGAACGAAGTGTTCCTGATCAAGAAGGAACTGGGCGACAACTTCGATATCGTTTATCCAAGCTGGTCGATCGCCGCGGAAAATCCGGTCAGCGTGGTCGACAAGGTGATCGATCGCAAGGGCACGCGCAAGGTCGCGCAGGCGTATCTGGAATATCTCTATTCGCCCGAAGGACAGGAAATCGCGGCGAAGCATTACTACCGCCCGGTGGTGGATAGCGCGGCGAAGAAGCATGCGGCGCAGTTCAAGAAAATCGGCCTGTTCACGGTCGATGAATTATTCGGCGGCTGGCAGAAGGCGCAAAAGACGCACTTCGATGACGGCGGCGTGTTCGATCAGATTTATCAGGCCAAGAAGTGAGTACCTTTCTGCTGCGTCGGCACACCGTACTGCCGGGCTTCAATATCGCGCTCGGCTTCACGCTGCTCTATCTCTGCCTGCTGGTGCTGATTCCGCTGTCGGCGGCGTTTCTCAAAACCGCAACGCTGACCTGGGAGCACTTCTGGGCCGCCGTCACGACAGACCGTGTCGTCGCGTCGTACAAACTGTCATTCGGCGCCGCGTTGATCGGCGCGACCATCAACGCCGTGTTCGGTCTGCTGGTGGCGTGGGTGCTGGTACGCTACACCTTCCCGGGAAAGCGCTTCATCGATGCGCTGGTCGATCTGCCTTTCGCCTTGCCGACTGCTGTAGCCGGCATCGCACTGACGGGGATCTATGCGCCCAACGGCTGGATCGGTGAATGGCTGGCCGAGCTCGGCATCAAGGTCGCGTTCACGCCGCTCGGTGTCGTGGTCGCGCTGACATTCATCGGCCTGCCGTTCGTGGTGCGCACGGTGCAGCCGGTGCTCGAAGATGTCGAGCCCGAGCTGGAAGAGGCGGCGGCCAGCCTGGGCGCCACGCGCATGCAAACCTTCGTGCGCATTATTTTTCCGGCCATCATGCCGGCGCTGCTCACCGGCTTCGCACTCGCGTTCGCGCGCGCGGTCGGCGAATACGGCTCGGTGATCTTCATCGCCGGCAACATCCCGTTGAAGACCGAAATCACGCCGTTGCTGATCATTACCAAACTGGAACAGTACGACTACACCGGCGCGACCGCGCTGGCCGTCGTCATGCTGGTCGCGTCGTTCATCCTGCTGCTCGCCATCAATGTGTTGCAGTGGTGGACCTCGCGGCGCGGCACAAAGGCTCGCTAGAACTCGTAAGAGACTCCGATGAATCTTTCTTTGAAGATGCTGTTGCGAGTGCCGCCGGGTCAGCGGCTGGTTGCTTTGCGCTCGCTCGTACAGCTTCGCGCACTCGCGACCATCCTCGGCACTTAACTAGGCTTTCCCAATGTCCGCCGTCATTACCGCTCCTTCAACTGCCGCAGGTTATCGTGCGCCGGTGCGCCGGTGCAGCGCCACGACCGAGCATCCGTTGGTCAAGTGGTCGCTGATCGCGATCGCGCTCGCCTTTCTGGCCCTGTTCCTGTTCGTGCCGTTGGCCGCGGTTTTTTACGAGGCGATGCGCAAGGGCTTCGAAGCCTATTTCGCCGCGTTGATCGAACCCGATGCGCTCGCCGCGGTGAAGCTCACTTTGATCGCCGCTGTGATCGCGGTGCCGCTCAACCTGGTGTTCGGCGTGGCGGCGGCCTGGGCCATCGCCAAATTCGAATTTCGCGGCAAGAGTCTGTTGACGACGTTGATCGATCTGCCGTTCTCGGTGTCGCCGGTGATCGCCGGCCTGATCTATGTGCTGATGTTCGGCGCGCAGGGCTGGTTCGGCCCATGGCTGCAGGAACACGACATCAAGATCATTTTCGCCGTGCCGGGCATTGTGCTGGCGACGATGTTCGTGACCTTTCCCTTCGTCGCGCGCGAGCTGATTCCGCTGATGGAAGCGCAGGGCAACGAAGAAGAAGAGGCGGCCCGGGTGCTCGGCGCCTCGGGTTGGCAGATCCTCTGGCGCGTGACCTTGCCGAACGTCAAATGGGGCCTGTTATACGGCGTGATTCTTTGTAACGCGCGGGCCATGGGCGAGTTCGGCGCGGTGTCGGTGGTCTCCGGCCACATACGCGGCATGACCAACACCATGCCGCTGCATATCGAGATTCTGTACAACGAATATCAGTTCGCCGCCGCGTTCGCCGTGGCATCGATTTTGGCCTTGCTTGCGCTGGTGACGCTGGCGCTGAAGAGTTTTATCGAATGGCGTGTGCAGAACGAATTGAAAGCCGCCGGCGCGATGGAGGCTCCGACGAAATGATGCACAAGCGCGTTAAGGAAATACAATGAGTATTGAGGTTCGAAACATCACCAAGCGCTTCGGCAACTTTACCGCGCTCAACGACGTCTCGCTGGATTTCCCCACGGGCGAGCTGGTCGCATTGCTGGGGCCGTCCGGTTGCGGCAAGACGACGCTGCTGCGCGTTATCGCCGGCCTTGAAACCGCCGACCGGGGCAGCATTCATTT
>DATCWO010000096.1:0-4499 GCA_036566325.1 Burkholderiales bacterium
GAACGCTTGTTCATGGGAGAATACCGTGCACTCTGATAAGGACCTCACGCACATCATGGAAGAAAACAAATCCAAGGCGCTGGTCGCCGCACTGGCCCAGATCGAAAAGCAATTCGGCAAGGGGTCCATCATGCGCATGGACTCGGGGGCGGTGCCCGACGTGCAGGTCGTCTCCACCGGTTCGCTCGGACTCGATATCGCACTGGGCGTTGGAGGATTGCCGCGCGGTCGCGTGGTCGAAATCTACGGCCCTGAATCCTCCGGCAAGACCACGCTGACTTTGCAGGTCGTTGCGGAAATGCAGAAGCTCGGCGGTACCGCTGCGTTCATTGACGCGGAAAACGCGCTTGATCCGCAGTACGCGAAAAACCTCGGCGTCAACATCAACGACTTGCTGATTTCGCAGCCCGACACTGGCGAACAGGCGCTTGAAATCGCCGACATGCTGGTGCGCTCCGGTTCGGTCGACCTGATCGTCATCGACTCGGTTGCGGCGCTGGTGCCCAAAGCCGAACTCGAAGGCGAAATGGGCGATTCGCTGCCTGGTCTGCAGGCGCGTCTGATGAGTCAGGCGCTGCGCAAGCTGACCGGAACGATCAAACGGACCAACACGCTGGTCATTTTCATCAACCAGATCCGCATGAAGATCGGTGTGATGTTCGGCAGCCCGGAGACCACCACCGGCGGCAATGCGCTCAAGTTCTACGCTTCGGTGCGCCTGGACATCCGCCGGATCGGCTCGATCAAGAAAGCCGACGAAGTTGTCGGCAACGAAACGCGCGTGAAAGTGGTGAAGAACAAGGTCGCACCGCCTTTCCGCGAAGCGATTTTCGACATCATGTACGGCGAAGGGATTTCGCGCGAAGGCGAGGTTCTCGAACTGGGCGTCGCACACGACATCGTCGAGAAGTCGGGCGCCTGGTACTCCTATAAAAAGGATCGCATCGGTCAGGGCAAGGATAATTCGCGCGAATATCTGCGTGAGCATCCGGAACTCGCCGCCGAAATCGAAGCGCTGGTGCGCGAAAAGGTCGGCGTCAACAATCCTCTGAGCCTGACGGCGGCGGAAGTCGAAGCCTGAGGCTTCAGAGTGTGGGGCGTCCCGACGAGGGCAATCCGCGCGCGAGCGCGATTGCCCTTTGTTTTTGACGGCGCGTGTCGATGAAGAAAATGACGTTACGCGAACGCGCAGTGAATCTGCTTGCGCGTCGTGAGCACAGCCGGGTCGAACTGGGTCGCAAACTGGCACGACACGCCGAAGAGGGCGACGACATCGAAGGTCTCCTCGATGATCTCGTGCGGCGTAAACTGTTGTCGGACGAACGTTATGCTGAAGCGCGTTCGCACACACTGGCACGCAAGTACGGCGCCGCGCGGATCGCGCACGATTTACGCCTGCAGGGCGTGGACGACGGACTTGTTCAGCGCGTCACTCAGGAAGTGCGACAGTCGGAAGTGGAGTGCGCGCGCGAGGCGTGGCGCAAGCGCTTCGGCAAACTGCCGGAGTCGGCACAGGAACGCGGGCAGCAGATGCGGTTTCTACTGGCGCGCGGTTTCGCCGGCGATACGATCCGCGCGGTGCTGCGCGGTGGGGACGAGGACTGAAACGTGGGCATTCGTCTTGCACGACTGTGTATCGTCACGTTTGCGCTGATGCTTGCCGCATGCGATCAATCGGGTGTGGGCTACGTATCAGCCGGCGAAATTCTCGCGGCGCCGGATCAGTACGAAGGTAAGGAAGTAAAAGTTCGAGGTGTGGCGCGTGCCGCGACCAGCCTGCCATTCGCGGATATGCGGACCTTTCTGCTGGAACAGGACGGCACCGATCTGCTGATCATCACCGAAGGGCCGCTGCCTCGTAATGGCGAGACAATCGCGCTACGCGGTGTCGTGCATAGCGCCGCGATTGTGGACGGACAGGCGCTCGGCTTGCGCATACGCGAAGTCGAACGTTTTTAGGGGAACGGCCTCTTAATCGGACATTCCTCAGGGGGCTCCCATGGTGGCAGTTGTTCGAACCAAATTTTCCTCCGCTGCAGATTCAGGCTGTGATCTGCTCGCACGGTTCGGCGCGGTGCGACGCGCAACCGAATCGCTCAGTGCGCCGTTGTCGGACGAGGATTGCGCGGTGCAGTCGATGCCCGACTGCAGCCCGGCGAAGTGGCATCTTGCTCATACCACCTGGTTTTTCGAGACTTTCGTGCTCGAGCGTAGTGTTCCCGGTTATCAGATTTTTCATCCCCACTTTCGCGTGTTGTTCAACTCCTACTACAAGTCGGTAGGGGAGCAGTATTCGCGGCCGCATCGTGGTTTGTTGACGCGACCGTCGCGCGCTGAAGCGCTGGCTTATCGGCATGCCGTCGACGCGCGCATGAAAGAATTGTTGAACGGCGATGTGCCGACCGAGATGGCGGCCATTGTCGAATTGGGGCTGCATCACGAACAGCAGCATCAGGAATTGCTGCTGACCGACATCAAGCACCTGTTTGGGTGTAATCCACTGCATCCGGCCTATGGCGATGCAGCGCAATCGCATGCAAAGGCGAGCGCGCCGCAGCCCATCACGTGGTTCGACTATCCGGCCGGCTTGGCGATGTTCGGCCATGCGGGTGAGGGGTTCGCCTTCGACAACGAAGGCCCGCGCCATCGCGCTTATTTGCACCCTTACGCGCTCGCTTCCCGGCCGGTCACCAACGGCGAATATCTCGAATTCATCGAAGCCGGCGCGTACACGCGTCCGGAATTCTGGCTGTCCGCCGGCTGGGACACGGTGACCACCGAGGGCTGGCGAGCACCATTGTATTGGGAGCAGCGCGACGGCGTCTGGCTGACCCAAACGCTGAACGGCTTGCAACCGCTCGCGCTCGATGAACCGGTGTGTCATGCGAGTTATTTCGAGGCGGACGCTTATGCGCGTTACGCCGGTGCGCGCCTGCCGACCGAATACGAATGGGAATTCGCGGCGGCGCGCGTACCCGTCAAGGGCAATTTCGTCGAGTCGGGGGCCTTGCACCCTTTGCCGGTTGCGAACGCCTCAACTGCGCAACCGCAACAGTTGTACGGCGACGTCTGGGAATGGACCGCGAGCGCCTATAGCCCCTATCCAGGCTTTACGCCGGCGAGCGGCGCCCTGGGCGAATACAACGGTAAATTCATGTGTGGCCAGCAGGTTTTGCGTGGCGGTTCGTGCGTGACGCCCCGATCCCATATCCGGCCGACCTATCGCAATTTCTTCCCGCCCGCTGCGCGCTGGCAATTCAGCGGCATTCGCCTCGCGCGCGACGTCTGAAGCGCCGGTGACGACCTCTGTGGCGCGATCCACGCCGCGGTTTGCGCCACCGCCTTATTCCGGCGAAAATGTCCGCCTTTCAGACATTTGCATTAGCGCCGAGGGCGCGCTCATACATGAAGTCGGCCGACATCCGCAGTAAATTTCTCCAGTTCTTCGCCGCCAAAGGGCACCAGATCGTTGCATCGAGTTCGCTCGTCCCGCACGACGATCCAACCTTGCTGTTCACCAACGCCGGCATGAACCAGTTCAAGGATGTTTTCCTTGGCTTCGACAAGCGTCCGTACAACCGCGCCACGACCTCGCAAAAATGCGTACGCGCCGGCGGCAAGCACAATGACCTGGAAAACGTCGGCTACACCTCGCGGCACCACACCTTTTTCGAAATGCTGGGCAACTTCAGCTTCGGCGATTACTTCAAGCGCGAAGCCATTACCTATGCGTGGGAACTGCTGACGCGGACGTTCGAACTGCCTGCCGAAAAACTGTGGGTAACGGTTTATCAGGAAGACGACGAAGCCTACGAAATCTGGCACAAACACATCGGTATTCCGGCCGAACGCATCGTGCGCATTGGCGACAA
This sequence comes from Burkholderiales bacterium, assembly GCA_036566325.1. Classification (GTDB taxonomy): domain Bacteria; phylum Pseudomonadota; class Gammaproteobacteria; order Burkholderiales; family SG8-39; genus ZC4RG42. Next base: position 3,873 of record DATCWO010000096.1, read on the forward strand.
CAAGGGCGCTCGCTACGCTTCCGACAACTTCTGGATGATGGGCGACACGGGCCCTTGCGGTCCGTGCACGGAAATTTTCTACGACCATGGTCCTGACGTCGCGGGTGGCCCGCCCGGATCGCCGGATGAAGATGGCGATCGCTACATCGAAATCTGGAACAACGTGTTCATGCAGTTCAACCGCGACGAAGCGGGTGTGATGCACAAGCTGCCAAAGCCGAGTGTGGATACCGGCATGGGTCTGGAACGCATTGCGGCGGTGCTGCAGGGTGTGCATTCCAACTACGACATTGACCTGTTCCAGAATCTCATCAAGGCCGCGGCCCGCGAAACGCGATGCAGCGACTTCGACAGTCCGTCGCTGAAAGTGCTGGCCGATCACATTCGCGCCTGTTCCTTCCTGATTGCCGACGGCGTCATTCCCGGCAACGAAGGTCGCGGTTATGTTCTGCGCCGCATCATTCGTCGCGCGATTCGGCATGGCTACAAGTTGGGCGTGCGCGCCGCATTCTTCCATCGCCTCGTGCCGGATCTCGCCAGGGAAATGGGCGAAGCCTACCCCGAACTGATCGCGCATCAGTCGCGTGTGATGGATACGTTGAAGCAGGAAGAAGACCGCTTCTTCGA
>DATCWO010000122.1:0-4453 GCA_036566325.1 Burkholderiales bacterium
TTTGGTGCTCGATTTGCCCCCCGTCGCGCATCCGCCGATCATCGTCGCCGCAGCGCCTGCGCCGATGAGTTTGATGAAGCCGCGTCGATTCATTTCCATACTCATCGCAGCCCCTTACTTGTGTTTCTGCGCGGCGAAATATATCCGCATGTGGAGCGACCAGCGCATTGACGTGGTGGTGGTGGAACGCAACACGCAGTTCATCTCCTGCCCGCTTTCGAACCTGGTGCTAGGTGGTTCGCGCACGATCGAAAGCCTCACCATGGGTTACGACACGTTGCGCGCGCATGGGGTGAAAGTCGTGCACGACGAAGTGACCACCGTGAACGCGGACAAGAAACGCATAACGCTCGCCAAGGGAGGCGAACTCGCCTACGACCGTCTGGTCGTGTCGCCGGGCGTCGAACTGATGTACGACAAGCTGCCGGGCTTGAACAACACGGCGGCGCAACAGCAAGTGCTGCACGCCTGGAAAGCGGGACCACAGACCGTCGCCCTGCGCAAACAACTCGAAGCACTGTCCGATGGCGGCGTCTATCTGCTTTCCATTCCGAAGGCGCCGTATCGCTGCCCGCCCGGACCGTACGAGCGGGTATGCCAGGTCGCGCATTACTTCAAGAAATCGAAACCGCGCTCAAAGGTGCTCGTGCTCGACGGCAACGAGGACATCGTCTCCAAGAAAGGCCTGTTCACGGCGGCGTGGAAGGAACTCTATCCGGGCCTGATCGAATACGTGCCGAATCAGGAAGCGAAGGACGTCGATGTCGCCAGCCGTACGGTCAAGACCGAATTCGATGCCTTCAAGGGTGACGTGCTCAACGTGCTCCCGCCGATGCGCGCCGGCCGCATTGCCGTATCAAGCGGTCTGATCACCGCCAACGATCGCTGGTGCGGCGTGAACTGGCAGACGATGGAATCGATCGCCGTGCCGAACGTGTACGTGCTGGGCGACTCGACCTTGTCTGCGCCGGCGATGCCTAAATCGGGCAGCATGGCGAACAATCATGCCAAGATCGCCGCCTCGGCGATTGTCGCGGCACTCACTGGGCAGGCTGCCAATCCGGCGCCGATCATCGGCAACACCTGCTACAGCTATGTGAGCGACCGCGAAGCGATGCACGTCAACTCTGTGCATCATTACGACGCCGAAAAGAAAACGCTCGTTGCCGTGCCGGGCAGCGGCGGGGTATCCGCGCAGCGCAGTGAACTGGAAAAGGCCTATGCCGACGCATGGGCGCGCAATATCTGGGCAGACATGCTGGCGTAAAAACCTCGCGTCTCAACAAAAGGCGGCCGAGGCCGCCTTTTGTTTGCCGAGTCCACCGGCTGATCAGACGGTACCGGTACTACCGAAGCCGCCCGCGCCTCGCTCGCTTTCTTCGAACGAATCCACCACATTCAGCGCCACCTGCAGCACCGGCACGATCACCAGTTGGGCGATGCGTTCCATCGGCTGGAGCGCGAACGGCACGGTCGACCGATTCCACAGCGACACCATGATCTGACCCTGATAGTCGCTATCGATCAAGCCGACGAGATTGCCCAGCACGATGCCATGTTTGTGGCCCAGCCCCGACCGCGGCAACACCATCGCCGCGAACCCGGGGTCGGCGAGATGAATCGCCAGTCCGCTCGGTACCAGTGCCGAACCGCCCGGCAATAGATCAAGCGGGCCATCGATACAGGCGCGTAAATCCAAACCGGCGGCGCCTTCGGTTGCGTAATGCGGCGGTTGATCGCGCAGCCGTGAATCCAGAATTTTGACGTCGAGACGATGCATTGGGAACACCCTAATTGGATTTCGAGTACGGTCGCGAGTGCGCGCAGCTGTACGAGCGAGGACAAAGTAAGAACATACTGAGGCCGACGCGCCGCAACACGCTTCGCGACAAAAATTTGATCGCAGTCCTGCTGCAACTGCTCATGATCGCGGCAGGCGCGAAGCGATTTCGCGCACCAGCGCGCGCGCGACTTCCAGCTTGGACGCGCGCGGCAGACGCGTTTCGCCCTGCTCGTGAAACAGCGTCAATTCGTTGTCGTCGCGGCCGAAGGCATGCTGGGCGAGATTGGCTGCGAGCAACGGAATGTTCTTGCGCACACGCTTCGCTTGCGCATATTCATTCAGATTCTCCGTCTCCGCCGCAAAACCGACGCAGTAAGGCCCACCGGGCAGCGCCGCCACTTCGGCCAGGATGTCGGGGTTTTCGATCAGTTCGATACGCGGTTTGCCGTTCGATTTCTTCAGCTTGGCCTGGCTTGCATTGGCGACGTGATAATCGGCCACCGCGGCAACCCCGATGAATACATCCACCTCTTTCGCCCGGCTCATCACGGCGCGATGCATTTCATGCGCGGTGGTGACGTTTTCGCGCTGCACGCCGACAGGCGTCGCAAGTGAAGTTGGTCCGGCGACCATGGTCACCTGCGCACCCGCTTCCACCGCCGCCTGTGCGACCGCGAAACCCATCTTGCCCGAACTGCGATTGGTGATGCCGCGCACCGAATCGATCGGCTCGAATGTGGGACCGGCCGTCAACAACACGCGCTTACCGGCGAGCGGCTTGTCATTCAATGCGATGACGATTTCGTCATAAAGCTGCGCCGGTTCCAGCATGCGACCCATGCCGGTTTCACCGCAGGCCTGGTCGCCTTCGGCGGGGCCGAGAATGTGCACCCCGTCGGCGCGCAATTGCTGCACATTGCGCTGCGTCGGCGCGCTCTCCCACATCTGGCGATTCATCGCCGGCGCGACATAGAGCGGCGCCTCGCGCGCAAGACAGAGCGTGGACAGAAGATCATCGGCGAGGCCGTGGGCGAGCCTGGCCATGAAGTTCGCCGTCGCGGGTGCCACGAGGATGAGATCCCGATCGCGCGACAGTTCGATGTGCGCCATGTTGTTATCGATGCGCGCATCCCACATGTCCAGATAGACCGGCTTGCCGGACAGCGCCTGCAACGTCAGCGGCGTAACGAACCGGCACGCGCCCTCGGTCATGACCACCTGCACATCGGCGCCGGCCTTGACGAACAATCTGCACAGGTCGGCAGCCTTGTAGGCCGCTACCCCACCGGTCAGTCCCAACAGTATGCGTTTGCCTGCGATATCGGTCATGGAGCTATAAAAATCGTCGAACGAAACGGGTCCGGCCCACACTCCCCCGCCATCCCGACCGGAGGGCCTAGGTCTACAGACAGACTCGATTGAGTGTCGTGGGCGCTACTATCCGGCGGCGATTCTACGCGGGTTTGGGACGAGAGAGACCGATGGGCATTGCCGACTGGCCGGAAGGCGAACGACCTCGCGAGAAATTGCTGGAGCGCGGCGCAGCCGCGCTGTCGGACGCCGAACTGCTGGCCATTTTTCTGCGCGTCGGCACGCGCGGACGCAGTGCGATCGATCTGGGCCGTGAACTGATCGAGCACTTCGGCTCGCTGGCCGCGCTACTCGGCGCCGATCCTGCCCAAGACTTCGCCATTCCAGGCGTCGGCCCGGCGAAATGGGCACAACTCAAGGCAGCGGTTGAACTCGGCCGGCGCGCGCTGGCCGAAACTGCCAGACAGGTGGACGCATTGAGTTCGCCGACTGCAGTGCGCGATTATCTGCGCCTGCTCCTGGCCGAACGGCAACATGAAGTCTTCGTCGCCGTATTTCTCGATGCGCAGAACCGCGTCATCGCCACTGACGAGTTATTCCGCGGCACGCTCACCCAGACCAGTGTCTATCCGCGCGAAGTGGTCAAAACCGCTCTGCGTCATAACGCCGCAGGCGTCATCCTGGCGCACAATCACCCATCCGGCGTAGCCGAACCCAGCCAATCGGATCAACTGCTGACCGAGACGCTCAAGCGCGCCCTGGCAATGATTGACGTACGGGTGCTCGACCATTTCATCGTCGGGCGCGGCGCGGCGTACTCCTTTGCCGAGCGCGGCTTGCTCTGAGGCAAGTTCAAGCTTGCCCGCACCCTTCGTTTACCTCTATAATCCTCGGCTTTTGCGATTTCCGGAGACGCCATCATGGCGAGAGTTTGCCAAATCACCGGCAAGAAGCCGATGGTCGGACACAATGTGTCCCACGCTAACAACAAGACCAAGCGCCGCTTCCTGCCCAACCTGCAGTACCGTCGTTTTTGGGTCGAAAGCGAGAACCGCTGGGTGCGTCTGCGCATATCCAATGCCGGTCTTCGCATGATTGACAAGAATGGCATCGACGCCGTGCTGGCCGACCTGCGCGCCCGCGGCGAAATCTAAGGCGGAGTACTGAATCATGCGTGAAAAGATCAAGCTGGAATCGACCGCCGGCACCGGCCATTTCTACACCACGACCAAGAACAAGCGCACCACGCCCGACAAGATCGAGATCAAGAAATACGATCCGAAGGCGCGCAAGCACGTGACCTACAAAGAGACCAAGCTGAAGTAACTCGGCTCTAGCTCAACAAAAAACCCGCCGCCG
>DATCWO010000192.1:0-25961 GCA_036566325.1 Burkholderiales bacterium
GCACATCGGTGCGGCGCCTCAACGCTCTCTACGGAGCGCCTCCTCCTCAATCGATACCCGGACGCCGCTGATGCGCGCCCGGCAAAACTGCTTACAGCCAGTAGACCACGATGAACAAGCCGAGCCAAACCACGTCAACGAAGTGCCAATACCAAGCCACGCCTTCGAATGCGAAATGGTGCTCCGGACGGAAATGCCCCTTGATCGAACGGATCAGAATGACGATCAACATGATCGTCCCGACGGTCACGTGAAATCCGTGGAACCCGGTCAGCATGAAGAAGGTCGTGCCGAAAATGCCCGAGGTGAGCTTGAGATTCAGATCGGCATAAGCATGGGCGTATTCGTAAACCTGGAAACCGAGGAAGGTTATGCCCAGCAGCACGGTGAGGAACAGACCGATGATCAATTGATTACGGTGATCTTCCTTCAGTGCGTGATGCGCCCAGGTGATCGTCACGCCGGAGGTCAACAGCAGCAACGTGTTTAACGCGGGAATGCCCCACGCGCTCATCGGGGTGAACTGTGTATCGAAGCCCGGTCCCACAGTCGGCCAGGTGGCGGAGTAGTCGGGCCACAACAACTTGGCTTCGATGCCGCCGAGGTCCGGCACCGAGTACAGACGTGCCCAGGCCAGCGCACCAAAGAGCGCGGCGAAGAACATCACTTCGGAAAAGATGAACCAGCTCATGCCCCAACGGAACGAGACGTCGACGCGTCGGTTGTACATGCCGCTTTGCGATTCGTGAATGACGTTGCCGAACCAGCCAACCATCATGTAGACGAGGCCGGCGAAACCTGCCAGCAGCACCCACGAACCCACGTGCGCACCGTTGAACCAAGCCGCGGCGCCCGCCGCCATCGTGAACAGGGAAACCGAACCAATGATCGGCCAGCGCGATGGCGCCGGAACGAAGTATTTCGCTGCATTGCTAAGGACCATGTCCCCTCCCGCTTATTTTTGAATCAACCTGTAGCCAGGCGGAGCACCGTGCGCACCACCAGAATTATCGCCAGCACAAACAATATCCCACCGATCACACCGGCAATCACAACCTGCGCGGGCGACAGCCGCGCGACGTCTGCCTCGTGCTCGCGCCGGCGCCGAACGCCGAAAAACGACCACAACACCGTCTTGGCAACCGTGAGGAACCCTGCATTTTTCGGCGCCTGGGCCATAGTCGCGCTCATCCGCGCTTACCGCTCGTTCCGGCAACTTCGAAGAATGTGTACGACAGCGTGATCGTATTGACGTCCGTCGGCAGGTCGCCATCCACCAGGAATACAACCGGCATTTCGCGCACTTCACCCGCGGCCAGCGTCTGCTGCTGAAAACAGAAGCATTCGAGCTTCTTGAAATGCAGTCCTGCAACTTGCGGCCCGAAACTCGGAATCGCCTGTCCGGTAACGGGCCGATCCTGGGTGTTGCGGACTTCGTAAACCACGGTCGTGATCGCGCCGGGGTGCACTTCGACCGAACGCTGCTTGGGCTTGAATACCCACGCCAGGCCGTGAGTATTGGAGTCGAGTTCGATCGTGACCGAGCGGCCGTAGTCCACCTGCGTATTGACCGGCGCGCTGTCCGGTCGAATCACGCTTCGGATACCGGTGATTTCGCAGATCTGTTCGTAAAATGGCACCAGTAAAAAGCCGAAGCCGAACATCGCGAACGCGACAACGACCAGTTTCTTCAGTATCCGTTTGTTCGCTGATGCAACGCTGGCGGCCGTCTTAGTCGTCATCTGTTGTTACCCGAACAACCAATATTTGGCGATTACGCCGAAGAAGAACACTGCTGCAACCGACAGCAGAACGAGTGCCGTTTTGGTGTTTTTGGACACGGAAATCCCGTTCTGCTTGTCAGATCAACGAACGACCGGCGGTTCTTCGAAGCTGTGATAAGGCGCTGGCGAGGGCAGATGCGTCCATTCGAGTGAATCCGCACCTTCCCACGGCCGGGCCGGGGCGACTTCGCCCTTCTTGAGCACCGCACACTTGAACACGATGTAGAGGAACAGCAACTGCGTAATGCCGAATCCGAAGCCACCCACCGAGGCGATGAAGTTGTAATCCGCAAACTGCGGCGCGTAGTCGGCAATCCGGCGCGGCATACCCGCCATGCCAAGGAAGTGCATCGGGAAGAAAGTGATATTGAACGTAATGAGCGACAGCCAGAAATGCCATTTTCCCAGGGTTTCGTCGTACATAACGCCGCACCACTTCGGCAGCCAGAAATATGCGCCGCCAAACATCGCGAACAGTGCGCCCGCCACGAGCACATAGTGGAAGTGCGCCACGACGTAATAAGTGTCCTGGAACTGGATGTCGATCGGCATGATCGCCAGAATCAGCCCGGTGAATCCACCGAGTGAAAACACGAACAGGAAGCCGACCGAGAACAGCATCGGTGTCTCGAAGGTCATCGACCCTTTCCACATGGTCGCGACCCAGTTGAAAATCTTCACGCCCGTGGGAATCGCAATGAGAATCGTCGCATACATGAAGAACAAAACGCCGGCGGCCGGCATGCCCACGGTGAACATATGGTGCGCCCAGACGCTCATCGACAGAATCGCGATGGATGCGGTGGCGTAGACCATCGAGCTGTAGCCGAACAGCGGCTTGCGCGCAAAGGCGGGAATGATTTGCGAGATGATGCCGAAAGCCGGCAGGATCATGATGTAAACCTCGGGGTGACCGAAGAACCAGAAGATGTGCTGGTACATCACCGGGTCACCGCCGCCCGCGGCGTTGAAGAACGACGTGCCGAAGTGACGATCGGTCAGGGTCATCGTGATCGCGCCCGCCAGCACCGGCATTACGGCGATGAGCAGGTAGGCGGTAATCAGCCACGTCCATACGAACATCGGCATCTTCATCAAAGTCATGCCGGGCGCCCGCATGTTGAGCGAGGTCACGATGATGTTGATCGAGCCCATGATCGAGGACGCGCCCATCAGGTGCAGACCAAAGATCGCCAGATCCATGCCTGGACCCATCTGGGTCGACAGCGGGGCATACAGCGTCCAGCCTGCGGCGGTTGCGCCGCCCGGCACGAAAAATGAGGCAATGAACAGGAGAGCCGCGGCGGGAAGCAACCAGAAGCTCCAGTTGTTCATGCGCGCGAACGCCATGTCGGGTGCACCGATCATGAGCGGAATCTGCCAGTTCGCGAAACCCACGAACGCCGGCATGATGGCCCCGAACACCATGATGAGACCGTGCATGGTGGTGAGCTGGTTGAAGAATTCCGGATTCCACACCTGCATGCCGGGATAGAACAGTTCAGCACGAATGCCCAAGGCCAGCACACCGCCGGTCATGAACATCGTGAGACTGAACAACAGGTACATCGTACCGATGTCCTTGTGGTTGGTCGCCGCGAGCCACCGCATGATCCCCTTCGGATGATGCGCGTGGTCGTCGTGATGGGCGTGGCCGTGTTGGTCCAGGACTGCGCTCATGATGTGCTCCTAGCTTTCTTATTTGCGGGCCGACTTGATGTCGGCCGGCTGCACCACGCCCTCGGCGGCTTTGTTGCCCCAAGCGTTGCGCGTATAGGTGATGACTGCGGCGATATCGGAATCCGACAACTGCGGACCGAATGCTTGCATCGCCGTACCCGGCTTGCCATGCAGCACGATATCGATTTGCCCGGCTTTAGGGCCGTTGACGATCTTCGAGCCGTCCAGCGCGGGGAACGCCGGCGGCATGCCCTTGCCATTGCCTTGATGACAGGCTACGCAAGTCGTACCGTAGATTTTTTCACCACGAGCGACCAGTTCCTCTTTGGTCAATTGCTTATCCGCATCGTCGGCGACTGCACCGGCCGCAGCCGGTGCGGCGGCGGGCGCGGCAGCTGCAACTTGCGCGTCACCCGTCTTGATGCCGAGCTCCTGCTGCTTCTTCGCCACCCAGTCACTGTATTGGTCGGCGGAAACGACTCTCACCACGATCGGCATGAAGGCGTGGTCCTTACCGCACAACTCGGCGCATTGACCACGATAGACGCCTTCTTTTTCGGCGATGAACCAGGCGTCGCGGACAAAGCCGGGGACCGCATCCTGTTTTACGCCGAACGCGGGCACCCACCAGGAGTGAATGACGTCGTTCGCGGTAGTGATGATGCGTACCTTCTTGTTGATCGGCACGACGACGTCGTTATCAGTCTCGAGCAGGTAATCCACACCTTTCGGTGCGTTACCATAAATCTGATCGTGCGGGGTCGTAAGAGTAGACAGGAAGCTGATCCCTTCGCCCTCGCCCTTGATATAGTCATAGCCCCACTTCCACTGATAACCGGTGGCCTTGATGGTAATGTCGGGCGCCGAAGTGTCCTTGAGGGCCAGGACCGATTTGGTCGCGGGCCAGGCCGTGCCGACCAGGATGATGAACGGCACAAGCGTCCAGATGATTTCGACGGTTGTGTTTTCGTGGAACTGCGCCGCTTTTGCGCCGACCGACTTGCGGTGCGCGAAAACCGAATAGAACATCACCGCAAACACACCGATGAACACGACTAGACAGATCGCGAGCATCAGATAATGCAGGTCATAGATCTCGCGCGCCACCGGTGTAACCGGCGGCTGGAAATCGTGCCTGTTGGGCTGGATCTGCTGGGCGCCGACAACGCCCGAGAGCAGCGCGAGCGCAAAGCCGGCGAACGGCAGAAGTCGCGACTTGATGGTCATTTAGTCCCCGTTGTTTCCAATCGTTTAAAACTTTTTATCCGGCCGTGCGACCGGTCAACCCGGCGCGCAACAGCGCAGCAAGACCCCGTCTACCGGGCGCGTCCAGATGACGCCCGACTTCCAATTCCCGTTCGCGCTCGATCAGCACAACGCGCAACGCGCCGCCTGCCTCACTCGCCAACACCCGCACGCGCTCGGCTTCGAACCGATGCGTCGACACGCGCTCGGCGTCGCCCACTTCCACGATCAGCGCGCCGCCGATTCGCTGGAAGCGCTCGTAATCGCAGGCGTGCCGGCCGTTGACATACAACGCCACGGCGAGCGCGATCATTTCGACCCCGGCAAAGGGCAACACGAGCCACGCGCCCAAGAGCGCGAAACTGGTCGCGATTCCGCAGGACAAGAGCACCGTCGCGAAGAGCAGCCACAACAGTGTCTGCGGCGAAATGGAGCAGTTGCGCTTCACCGTGAGGCTGAAATCCGCAGCACCTACGGATGCCGGAATGTTGATGCACGCGTCGTCCATGCTGAAACAGCTTGGGAGAGCGGTAGCACCGCATCAAGGCGCAGTAACTTAGCATACCGCACAGACGCCTATCAAGCTTCGCGGTAGTGCGGCGCGGGTCTGCAGCGCCGGACACTGGGTGCGCGCACCTCACTTTTTCTTCACTAATCAGCATTTGCATCGAGTTCGCGTTCGCAGATCGCTGCGCCGCATCATCGTGTGCGAGTGCGCGTGCCTGCGTGCGGTTCGAAATGAATGATCTGCCGACCATCCGCCATTTCACGCGGAGCGGCTTTCCACGCATGGCCGTAAACGATTTCGAAATCGGCGGCAATGCGATCCCCGGTGCGCCCGGCCTCCAGGCGCCGCGTTACTTCCATCCATAGATTGCGCCCCGTCAAACCCCGCCGCCGCTCCCGATGCGCGTTGCGATAACCCGTTGCGCGCAATTCGTTCACCAACGCCGCCACGCTGGCGTAAGTCAGCGTGAGCATTTCCATATCCATGACCGGGTCGGCAAAGCGGCAGCCGACCAGCGCATCGCCAAGGTCATGCATGTCGAGGAAAGGGTGCACGTGCGGTGCCTGATCCACGGCCGCGAACGCTTCGCGCAGGCTTTTCAGCGTGTCCGGGCCGTAAGTGGTGAACATGAGCAAGCCATCAACCTTGAGAACCCGATGCCATTCACGCAGCCAATGCTGCGGGTCGGCGGCCCAGGCCAGTCCCAGGTTTGACCAGACGAGATCGAAGCTTTGATCGGCAAATGGCAGCGCCGCCGCATCGGCGGCGACGACATGTTCGCGCGCGGGCTTGAATAACCCCTTGGCGCGCTCGATCAGCGAACGCGGCGCCGCGTTGCGACGCAATGCGGCGGGCGACCAGTCAAATGCATAAATCTGTGCCGCCGGGTAGCGCTCGCGCAATTTCGCGCGCGCGGTCGCGTCGCCGCATGCGGCGTCAAGGACGCACTGCGGTTCGAGTTTGATGTATTGCAGGCGTTCGATCAGGCGCTGACCGACTTCATGCGCCAGCGCGTCATCGGCCGTGACGCGCTCGAAAGCGCGCCGCGCCGCGGCGCGGTCGAGCCAAATATCAGCCACGGCTACAGGCGCAGGCGCATTACGAAAGATCGCTCATCGGCGCCAGATCGAGCTTGGCGAGCAACGCCCGATCGGCATTCGCTTCGGGGTTGCCGGTGGTGAGCAGTTTTTCGCCATAGAAAATGGAATTGGCCCCGGCGAAAAAGCAGAAGGCCTGCACCGCCTCATGCATTTCCTGCCGGCCGGCGGAAAGGCGTACGTAGCTTTTGGGCATGGTGATGCGCGCGATCGCGATCGTGCGCACGAATTCGGTCCAGTCGAGCGCCTGGCTATCCGCCAGCGGCGTGCCGGGCACCGGCACCAGATTATTGATGGGCACCGATTCGGGCGGCGGCGCCATGCTGGCGAGTTGCGCAATCAGGCCGGCGCGCTGACTGCGCGATTCGCCCATCCCGACGATACCGCCACAGCACACGTGCATGCCGGCTTCGCGCACTTTGCCGAGCGTATCGAGCCGATCGTCGAACTGGCGCGTCGAAATCACCTCGCCATAAAACTCGGGCGCGGTGTCGATATTGTGGTTGTAGTAATCCAGCCCCGCCTCGCGCAGTTGCTCGGCCTGACCGTCGCGCAACAATCCCAGCGTGGCGCAGGTTTCCATGCCCATCGCTTTGACGGCGCGCACCATTTCCAGCACCGGCTCGAGATCCTTCTGTTTCGGTCCGCGCCAGGCAGCGCCCATGCAAAAACGTGTAGCGCCGTTGGCCTTGGCCGCGGCCGCCGCGCTCAACACTTCGTCGACGGGCAACAGTTTCTGACTATCTACGCCAGTGTCGTAGCGCGCGGCTTGCGGGCAATAGCCGCAGTCCTCGGGACAGCCGCCGGTCTTGATCGACAGTAGGGTCGAGAGTTGAACCGCCCGCGAATCGAAATTGGCGCAATGCACTTCATGCGCGCGCTGAATCAGATCATTGAACGGCAATGCATACAGTGCTTCCACGGCAGCGCGCGTCCAGCGGGGTTGTTCGGCCGCGCGTTTGGCGACCGGAATGGCAGTGCTTAGGGTTTGAGGCATACTTTTCTCCGTCCAGGAGTGTCCCTTTCGTCATCGGAACTGTCAAACCATGTCGTCAACCGCAGCCTTCCTTGCGCCGTTGCGACGCGCGCTGTTCGCGCAGGACTGCGTGCTGTGCGCGGGAGCGAGCGGCGACTCGCTGGTATGCCCGGATTGTGCCGCCGGCCTGCCGCAACTCGCCACCGCCTGTCCGCAGTGTGCCGAACCGAGTCCCGACAATCAGTTATGCGGCGCCTGTCTGGTCGAACCGCCGGCGTTCGATCGCACGATTGCGGCATGGCGCTACGCCTTCCCGCTCGATCGTCTCGTACAGGCGCTCAAATACGGCGGACGCCTCGCGCTCGCCGACTGGTTTGGCAACACCCTCGCCACACACATCGGCCTACCGACCGTCGATCTCATCATTCCGCTCCCGCTACACGAACAGCGGCTGCGCACACGCGGTTTCAATCAGGCGGTCGAAATCGCGCGCCGGATTGCCAGGCAACATCGCCGTCGGCTGGCCACCGACGCCCTTGTCCGCGTACGCGACACGCCTGCGCAAATGGCGTTGCCGCACGACGCGCGGTCGCGCAACGTACGCGATGCCTTCGCCTGTCCGGCGCCGCTTGCAGGCGCGCGGATTGCGCTCGTGGACGACGTAATGACCACCGGGGCGACGCTCAACGAGGCGGCCAAGGCGTTGAAACACGCTGGCGCCGTCCATGTGGAGAATTGGGTCGTGACTCGCGCGACAAGCCACGACGCGTCGTTCTAATATCGGCCGACTCAATATCAACTCAACGCGGCGCATCAATGTTCGATGTAGTGCTCTACGAACCGGAGATTCCACCGAATACCGGCAATCTCATCCGCCTCACCGCAAATACGAACACGCGATTGCATCTGGTCAAACCGCTCGGCTTCAGCCTCAGCGATCGCGCCCTGCGACGATCGGGGCTCGATTACGATGCGATTGCGTCGATGACCGTGCACGAGGGCTGGACCGAGTGCAAACGGCATTTTGGCGCGCGACGGTTTTTTGCGCTGACGACCCGCGCGCGGCGCTGCTACGCCGATGTGCGCTTCGAGCAGGACGATGTGCTGGTATTCGGTCCCGAAACGCGCGGACTGCCCGTCGAAGTGCTGGAGGAATTTGCGCCGGATCATCGCCTGCGCCTGCCCATGGCGCCCGGCAACCGCAGCATCAATCTGGCCAATGCCGTCGCAGTGGTCGTTTACGAAGCGTGGCGGCAGACGGGATTCAGCGGCGCGGCGCCGGTCACCGATTAAGCTGCATCCGCATCCTTATCGTCGAAGATGACGTTGCGACGTGGTTAATTTTCCGCCTTGGGATCTCGCGCAAGCAGTTGTTCGACCGCGTCGCGCGCGGGCATGCCGCGGAATAGGACGTCGCACACACTCTGCGTGATCGGCATTTCGACGTTCAAGGCCAGCGCGCGTCGTTCGACTTCGCGCGCGGTGTACACCCCCTCGGCAACGTGACCGAGCTGCTGCAGGATGGCGTCGAGTGATTGACCGCGTCCGAGTTCCAAACCCACCTTGCGATTGCGCGATAGATCGCCGGTGCAGGTAAGGATGAGATCGCCGAGGCCGGTGAGGCCGGTAAAAGTTTCGGCGCGCCCGCCCATCGCCATGCCCAGGCGACTGAGTTCGACCAGGCCACGCGTGATCAGCGCCGCACGCGCATTCTGGCCGAGCGAGAGGCCATCGGAAATTCCGGTCGCGATGGCCATCACGTTCTTGACCGCACCACCCACTTCCACGCCACTCAGGTCGTCACTGAAGTACACACGCAAACGCGGCTGATGCAACGCCGCAGCCATCTCTCGCGCGAACGCCTCGTTGGTCGAAGCGAGCGTCAGGGCGGTAGGCTGTCCACGCGCCACTTCCAGTGCAAAGCTCGGGCCGGACAGCGCCGCGCAGCGGGCCTCATTGCCCAACACCTCGACAACGACCTGATGCGGCAACAAGCCGCTATCGGATTCAAAGCCCTTGCAGGCCCATACCACCGGCACGTCGGAATTTGCCGCCTTGAGCAACGCAAGACCGCCGCGTAAGCCCGCGGTCGGTGTGGCGATCAGGGCGATGTCGGCGGTATGCAGCGCGGCGCTTAAATCGTCCGCAACGGCTATCGCGTCAGGCAGCGTGACGTCCGGTAGATATATGCTGTGACGATCCCGCCGCAGTTTTTCGCGCTGCCCGGCATCGCGCGTCCACAGCCTGACCGCGTGCTGTTCGCTGAGTACGATCGCCAGTGCAGTTCCCCATGCGCCGGCGCCGATGACGACAATATTCATGCGTCCCAGAGCCTGAACCGATCAACGCGCATGGCGCTCAGCCACCCCAAACCTGGTTGAGCCGCACATACCCTGTGCTGCCGTCGACGTGACGCACCTGCAACCAGCCGGGAATCTTGTTGTCCTGCAACTCGAGTACCACACCCTGCTGCGCCGAAAACACCAGCGGTGATTGCGAATCCGGGTTCTTGCGCACATCCGCCACAGCGGCCATCACGATGACGGTGCGCTTGTCGGACAACGCCGTACGCTCGATCCAGGCAAGATCGCCGTTCGCGTCGCGCACCTTGACCCACGTACCATCGGTGGAAATGATCTCGACGGGCAGGTCGCGGCTCACGACATACAGCTTGCTCCCCCGCGTCGAAGGCGAGTCGTACAGAATTGCGGCGTTCTGCGCGATCGAACGAAACTCGGCCGCGGCGCCGAAAGACACCAGGCAGCCGAGCACAAACGCGGCGAAGCGCATGCTAGTGCGCAATTTCGATGCGCGGGCCATCTTCCTCGCCGTTTTTCTTCTGCCGCTGTTGTTGGGCCTGCTGGCCCGCGGCGTACATCGCTTCGAAATTGACCGGCGCCAGATGAATGGGCGGGAAACCAGCGCGCGTCACCAGATCGGCGACCGTTTCGCGCACATAGGGGAACAGAATGGTCGGGCAGGCGATGCCCAGTACCGGACTCATTTCATTCTCCGGCACGTTGCGAATCTGGAAAATGCCGGCCTGCGCAACTTCCACCAGAAACAGCGTCTTGTCGGCGTTTTTCGCCGTGACCGTAACTTTTACCGTTACGTCATACAGCGTTTCGTTCACCCGCTCGCCGCGCGAATCGATACGCACTTCGAATTCGGGCTGACCATTCTCGAGGAAGGACTGCGCGCCACGTGGCACTTCCAGCGAGACATCCTTGACGTACACCTTCTCGATACTGAATACGGGTTGTTGCGGCTCGCTCATGGCAGCTCCAGATAGATTCGCTTGATTTAAAAACTTGCGGCTCGGTCGCCGAATATTTCAATCGCCGACCAGCAGGGGATCGAGTTTGCCTGCGCGATCAAGCGCGGCGAGATCGTCGTAGCCCCCCACATGCATATCGCCGATCCAGATTTGCGGCACGGTGCGACGCCCGCTCTTTTCCATCATCTCCTGCCGTCGTTGCGGCTCCAGATCGACACGAATGCGTTCGATATCGACAACACCCTTCGACCGGAAAAGCTGCTCGGCACGCCGGCAATACGGGCACCATTCGGTCGTATACATTGAAATCCTGGCCGCCACGGTCTTATTTCTCCACTGGGAGATCGGCCTTGCGCCAAGCAGTAATGCCGCCTTCCAGGATCGACACATCGGTAAAGCCGTGTTGCTTGAGTACTTTCGCAGCCCTGGTTGACGGGCCGCCACTGCCGATATCGCATGTGACGATGACCGGTTTGCCTTTCAGCCGCTCAATCTCGGCGATACGATCCGCGAGTTCCTTCGATGGCAGGTTGCGGGCCCTGAGCAGATGGCCCTGCGCATACTGCTCGGGACCGCGCACATCGATGATGGTCGCGTCCTGTTTGTTGATGCGCATGATCGCATCGAGCGGCGAAATCACCGGGCAACCGGCGTTACGGCGCAGCAGCGGCCAGATCAGCATGGCGCCGCTGGAAAGGGCGACCGCTACGTAAAGAATGTTGTCTAGCAAGAAATTCATTGACGGCCTGTGGCTGAAATGGTTTTAAATGTTGTTACAACGCCGCAAAAGCCGGTGGGCGAAGCGGCTTATTATAGAATTCAGGCTTATACCTCGCCACCGCATCCATGAAGAAGCTTGTCGTACTTCGCCACGGCGAAAGTCTCTGGAACAGGGAAAACCGATTCACCGGTTGGGCCGACGTGAGCCTAACCGAAAAAGGCGAGGCCGAAGCGCGCGAAGCCGGTCGCCTGATGAAAGAGGCGGGTCTGGTCTTCGATGTCGCCTATACCTCGATGCTCAAGCGCGCCATCAAGACGCTCTGGCTCGCACTGGAGACGCTCGACCAGATGTATCTCCCGATTCAGCATTCGTGGCGTCTGAACGAGCGGCACTATGGTGCGCTGCAGGGTCTTAACAAGGCCGAATTAGCCGCTAAGTTCGGCGACGAAAAAGTGCTGCAATGGCGGCGCAGCTATGACATTCCGCCTCCACCGCTGGCGGCGGACGACCCACGCAATGTCGCCTCCGATCCACGCTATCGCTCGCTGGACCCCAAGGATGTCCCGCTGACCGAATGTCTGAAAGATACAGTCGCGCGTTTTCTGCCGCTCTGGGAAGATTCGATCGCCCCAGCCATCCGAGGCGGCCAACAGGTATTGATCACCGCGCACGGCAACTCGTTGCGTGCACTGGTCAAGTTGCTGGAAGACATCAGCGACGCCGACCTCATCGCGCTCAACATCCCTACCGGCGTACCGATGGTCTACGAACTCACGGACGATCTCATACCGCTGCGCCGCTACTACCTGGGCGATCAAAGCGCCGTGATGGCCGCAATGCAGGCGGTCGCCAATCAGGGGAAACGGCCAGCTTGAAGCGCCGAACGGGTGTGGCCCTGGTCGCCGTCCTGGCGATGGCGCACTGCGCCATCAGCTACGCCGCCGAGAAAGACGATTTGCGCGAAGTGCGCGAGCGTCTGGAACGCCTGCGCAAGGATCTGAGCAAAAACGAGGACGCGCGAGGGCGGGCCGCGGATCAGTTGCGCGCATCGGAGACAGCGATCTCCGACGCCAACCGCAAGTTGCGCGAGTTGCGGCTGGCGGCCCAAAACGCCACCAATGAACTGCAACGCATCGGCGGAGATATCGAGCGCTTGCGTGGCGAAATCGGCGGCGGGCAAGAACAGTTGGCCCGACTGATCCGCGGCCGCTATGTCAGCGGCGAGCAGACGCCCCTCAAACTGCTGTTGTCCGGCCAGGAGCAGGGCGATACCGCACGCATGCTGACGTATCAGGGATATGTATCGCGCGCGCAGGCGAATTTCATCCGCGAGTTGCACGAGGACGTCGCCCGCATGGCGAGTCTGGAAGATAACGCGCGGGCGCGTCGCGCCGAACTGGCCGAACTGGAAGCGCAACAGCAGAGCGAACGCGAAACGCTTGCGGCACAGGCCTCCGAACGGAGAACGCTGCTCGCCAGCATCTCCAAAGAGGTGACGTCACAGCGCAAGGAGCTTGCTGCCGCCCGGCGTGACGAAGCGCGTTTGAAGCGCGTCGTGGACGAGTTGACTAACGCACTGCGTGCCAAGGCACAAGCGCAGGCCCGGGCACGCGAACAAGCCAAACCAAAAAAATCCGCACCGACTGCCGGCATGGCACGCAATGAGCATATCCCTGAGGCGGTGCTGCGCGCGAGCGAGTTTCCGGCGCTCAAAGGACGACTGCGGCTGCCGGTGCGCGGGGAACTCGCCAACCGCTTCGGCACTCCACGTCAGGACAGCGGACTCACCACCAAAGGAGTATTCATCCGCGCCCGCGAAGGCGACGAAGTGCGCGTCGTGGCCAACGGAGAAGTCGTGTACGCCGACTGGATGCGCGGATTCGGCAATCTGCTGATCGTCGATCACGGCGCCGGATACATGACGATTTACGGCAATAACGAGGCGGTCCTCAAACGACCCGGTGACGCGGTACGCGCCGGTGATGTGGTGGCGACCGTCGGCGCAACGGGCGGCAACGAAGCGCCCGGCTTATACTTTGAGATGCGTCATCTGGGACAGCCTTTCGATCCGCTGTCCTGGGTGTCTTTGAAGTAAAAAACGGATCGCGGCAACGGAGTCCTTCGGCATGGAATCGCTCGGCAAGCGTAGCAAGATGAAAGGGGTGGGCCTTGTGGTCCTGGGCGTCATAGCCGGTGTGCTCCTGTCCCTCAATCTGTCCGCTATTGCGCAGCGCGACAGCGCGAAATATCCGCTGCCGGTCGAAGAACTACGCGCGTTCGCGGAAGTGTTCGGCGCCATCAAGGCGGGCTATGTCGAGCCGGTCGAGGACAAACGCCTGATTACCGAGGCGATCAACGGCATGCTGACCGGCCTCGATCCGCATTCCGCCTACCTGGACCAGGACGCATTCAAGGAATTGCAGGTCGGCACGCAGGGCGAATTCGGCGGCCTCGGCATCGAAGTCGGTATGGAAGAAGGCTTCGTCAAAGTCGTCTCGCCGATCGAAGACACGCCGGCCTTCCGCGCGGGCATCAAGTCGGGCGATCTCATCATCAAGCTCGACGACACGCCGGTAAAAGGCATGAGTCTCTCCGATGCGGTGAAACGCATGCGCGGCAAACCGAAGACCAGCATTCTGTTGACGGTCGTGCGCAAGGGCGAAACGAAACCTCTGGAATTCACCGTGGTGCGCGACATCATCAAGGTGCAGAGCGTGAAATCGAAGCTCATCGAGCCAGGCTACGGCTACGTGCGTATCACGCAGTTTCAGGAACACACCGGCGAGAATCTGGTGAAGCACGTCAACGCGCTCTACAAGAGCGGTCTGCTCAAAGGGCTGGTGCTTGATCTGCGCAACGATCCGGGCGGCCTGCTCAATGGCGCGGTCGGCATCTCCGCGGCATTCCTGCCGCACAACGTGACCGTGGTTTCGACCGACGGCCGCACGGAAGACGCCAAACGTAAATACGTGGCGAGCCCGGAAGATTATCTGCGTGGCACGCGCGACGACTATTTGAAGGGCCTGCCGGCGCAAATCAAGAATGTGCCGATGGTGGTGCTGGTCAACGGCGGCTCGGCTTCCGCCTCCGAAATCGTCGCCGGTGCGCTGCAGGATTACAAGCGTGCGACCGTGATCGGGACCCAAACCTTCGGTAAGGGTTCGGTGCAAACGATCATGCCGCTGGGCAACAACACGGCGATCAAGCTGACCACGGCCAAGTACTACACGCCGAACGGTCGTTCGATTCAGGCCAAAGGCATCACGCCCGATATCGAGGTCGAAGAACCGGGCGCGCCCTCGAGCCGCATCCGCGAGGCGGACCTGTTGAAGCATCTGGAGAACGGCGAGAAAGAAACCATCGAGCGCGCCCGCGCCGCAACCGAAAGCGAAGCGGCGAAAGACGACGCGCCGGTGAAAAAAGGCGAAGAAGCGAACGACAAGCCGATCGAACTCGGGTCGCCGGAGGACTTTCAGTTGAACCAGGCACTCAACCACCTGAAGGGATTGCCGGTGCTCGCGCGTCTGGAAAAATCCACGACGCCGGCCGAAACAGCGGCCGCAGCGACGCCCGCGCCTGAAGCGAAAAAATAAGCCTCCGCCAACGTGATACAAAAGGCCAGCTGAGGAGCGCTGATTAAGGCTCCTGGCCAAGGTGTGTCGCAACCGCAAACGGGTTAGGGCATTGATTGCTTTGCCCGCGCTCGTACAGCTTCGCGCACTCGCGACCATACTCGGCACTTGATCAGCCCTCCCCAATAGCTGGCCTTTTGTTTGGTACTCCGCACATGAATCAGATGGACGATCAACAGCTGCTGCGCTACTCGCGGCACATTCTCCTGCCCGAGCTCGGCATAGAAGGACAGGAGAAATTTCTGGCCGCGCGCGCACTGATCCTGGGTGCCGGCGGGCTGGGCTCACCGGCGGCGATGTATCTTGCCGCAGCGGGCATCGGCGCAATGACGCTGGTGGACGACGACACCGTCGACCTCACCAACCTGCAGCGCCAGATTCTCCATACCGTGCACACGGTCGGACAGACGAAGGTGGAGTCCGGCAAGACAACGCTTGCGCGAATCAATCCCGACGTACGGGTCGATGCGCTGCACGAACGCGTTGGCGGCGATCGCCTAGATGAACTGGTCGCGCAAGCCGATATCGTCCTCGACTGCACCGACAACTTCGCCACGCGGCATGCTCTCAATCGGGCCTGCGTTGCGCATCGCAAACCGCTGGTATCAGGCGCGGCCATTCGCTTCGACGCGCAAATCAACGTGTTCGATCTGCGCCGCGACGACAGTCCCTGCTACAACTGCCTGTTCCCGGAAGAAGGCGAAACCGACGAAATGCGCTGCGCGGTCATGGGTGTATTCGCGCCGCTCACCGGCATTGTCGGCACCGTGCAAGCCGCCGAAGCACTGAAACTCATCGCCGGTATCGGGGAAAGTATTTGCGGCCGGCTGCTGCTGCTCGATGCGCTCTCGATGACCTGGCGCTCGATCAAGTTGCAGCGCGATGCGCAGTGCAAGGTGTGTGGGCCGGCTCGATAGACCATTTTTGCCCGCCGCGTGACTTTCGGCGGCTACACCAGCAACGGCCATTGCCGTTCGAACAACTCCGCGGGGCGGCGCGTGAATCCGCTCTTGGCGTACTGATGCCAGCGACCTACGACGAAACTCAACATTAGATTCGCGCGTGGACCGGCAGTGTCGGCGTTTCCCGAGTCGCTGTCCTGGGTGGCGGCGACGCGCAGACATTGCTTGAGCGTCGCTTCCAGGCGGTCGTGCAATTGATTGATGCGCAATTGCAGGCGCGGATTTTCATGGACCAGCGCTTCGCCGACGAGGACGCGGGTCATGCCGGGATTCTTTTCCGCGAAGCCGAGCAGCATGGCGAGCACGGCATGCGCCTGGCGCAAGCCGTTCTCCTCTTCGGCGGTGATCTTGTTGATGACGCCGAACAGGCTGCCTTCGATGAATTCGATCAACCCCTCGTACATTTGCGCCTTGCTGGCGAAATGCCGATACAGGGCGGCTTCGGATACGTCCAGTTTCGCCGCAAGCGCGGCGGTGGTGATTTTCTCGCCTGCCGGATCTTCCAGCATGGAGGCCAGCGTCTGCAGAATCTGCAGCTTTCGTTCACCCGGTTTGGTTGCCATGCTTTCATCCTCCCATCAGGATTGCTTCTTTTATGTGGATGATTCTACTTGGCAGATTATCCGAAAGGTGAGCACTCGCCCACGCCTCGAAACACTAAACGCCTAGAATGTCGCATGACCACGCATATATTTCCGCGCAAGCTCTCCCGCTATTTCACCCTCGCACACCTCATTCACTCGGACACGGCGCTACAAAAGGGCATCGACAATATGCCCCCACCTGAAGTGGTCGAGAACCTGCGAAAGCTGGCGGCGGGGCTGGATGAAGTGCGGCGCTTGCTTGGTCATCCGCTGAAGATTTCCAGCGGGTATCGCTGTCCGGCGTTGAACGCATCGGTGGGCGGAACAGCGCATTCGCAGCATTGCCAGGGTTTGGCGGCCGATTTCATCTGCCCGAAGTTCGGCCCGCCGATTGCGGTCGCCTGCGCAATCGCCGAATCAACCGTGCATTTCGATCAATGCATTCTGGAATTTGGGCGCTGGGTGCACCTGTCGTTCAGCCCCGCCCCGCGCCGGCGGGTGCTGACGATTTATAGCGGCACCGCAGGTTATCTCGACGGTCTGGTGGACGAAGCAGGGCGGCAATTAGCCTAGAAGACTGATTCGGCGCGGCATTGCCGCGCGCTGAGTCACTTGCTGCGGATCAGCGTGCCGACCCCTTCGTCGGTGAAGATTTCAAGCAGCAGGGCGTGCTCGACACGACCATCGATGATGTGCACGCCTTTCACGCCACTGCGGGCCGCATCCAGCGCGGACGCGATCTTGGGTAGCATGCCGCCGGACAGCGTGCCGTCGCCGACCAGTTCCTCGACGCGCTTGGGCGTGAGGCCGGTCAGGAGATTGCCATCCTTGTCCAGAACGCCGGGCGTATTGGTGAGCAGCACGAGTTTTTCCGCCCGCAGCACTTCCGCCAGCTTGCCGGCCACCAGATCGGCATTGATGTTGTACGACTCGCCTTCGAGGCCGACCCCGATCGGCGCGACTACCGGGATGAACCCGCCTTGCTCGAGCGTCGAAATCACGCTGGCATCAATCGCGGCGATTTCGCCCACCTGGCCGATATCGAGCATTTCCTCGGGCTTGTCCTTATTCTGGACCAGCAGTTTGCGCGCGATGATGAACGCGCCGTCCTGCCCGGTCAGGCCGACGGCTTTGCCGCCCGCCTGATTGATGAGTGTGACGATGTCCTTGTTGACCGCGCCGGCGAGCACCATTTCGACGACGTCCATGGTCTCGGCGTCGGTCACGCGCATGCCCTGAACGAACTCGCCCTTCTTGCCCAGCTTGCCGAGCAACTGCTCGATCTGCGGTCCGCCGCCATGTACTACAACGGGGTTCAGGCCGATCAGCTTGAGCAGCACGACATCGTGCGCGAACGAGCGCTGCAGCGCCGGATCGGTCATGGCGTTACCGCCGTACTTTACGACGATGGTTTTGCCGTGAAAGCGGCGAATGTAGGGCAGGGCTTCGGCGAGCGTCTGCGCCTTCTGGGCAACGTTGTGCAGATCAACAGTAACGGTCATGACAGGGTTCCAGGCGGGCGGATCGCGATTTTATCCCGCTACCTCTCAGTCGCCTAACAAAAGGGCGGCCAATCGGCCGCCCTTTGATGGCGTCAATGCGTGCCTACTGGATCGCGATCTGCTTCGCGTTCTCGGTGGCCTTTTTCGGCAGCACCAGCTCCAGCACGCCGTCGTTGTATTTCGCCTGCGCGCCTGACTGATCGACCTCATGTCCCAGGCGGAAGGTGCGCGACAGCTTGCCGTAATAACGCTCGCTGTGCAGGACGCGACCACCGTTTTCGCTGGTCTCCTTCTCCTGTTTCACTTCGGCGCCGATCGACACCTGGTCGCCGTCGATGGTGACCTGAATATCTTCCTTCTTCACACCGGGAATTTCGGCCAGAACCTTGTAGCTCTTTTCCACTTCCGACACTTCCACTTTTAAACGTTGCGCGGTCGGCACGCCTTCGCCCACAACCGGTCGCACGAAAAAACCTTTGAACAGATCGTCGAAAATATCCCCGAACGGGTCGTTGTAACGCTGCAGATTTGCCATAGTCGTCTCCTGTCTGAATGACTGAAAAAACGGGCATCCGCCCTCATGCCATATAGATGGGGAGAACCATAAACGGTTTCAAGAGCATTGAAGATTTCGACCGGGAAGCATCTAACCGATGTTTGTCGCGATCGGACTTTGGCTAATGCCTGCCGTGCGAGTCGTGGCCATGCTGCACCGACCCCAACGCGCGGACTGACGCCTCCACGGCTATCTTTTGCACGCTGCCATCGCGCTGTTCAATTTTGAGCGTAAGCGGCACGCTATCGCCCGCCTTGAGCGCCTGCTTGAGATCGATAAGCATCAGGTGATAGCCGCCCGGGCGCAATTCCACGGTCTGTCCCGCCGACAACGGCAATCGGTTGGTGTGCCGCATGCGCGCAACATCGTTTTCCATCCGCATCTCGTGTATTTCCACCGTGCCTGCAGCCGGCGATTCGACGCTCACCACCGCGGCATCCTTTGCGCTGTGCAAGTTCATGAAGGCGCCGGTCACTGTCTGGCTGGGTACGGTGCCGCGCACCCAGGCATCGGTGACTGTAACCTGTGACCATGCGGGAGCGACGACTACAAAACCGAATGCCGTCAGCGCAAGCGCGCGCAATGTGTTTTTCATGTTGTTTCCTAAAGAACGTAGCGGGACAGATCTTCGCTTTTCGCAAGATCGCCGAGGCGCGCATCGACATATGCCGCATCGATGGTCACCGTTTGTGCGCCGCGCGTGCCGGCCTCGAAAGAGATTTCTTCCAGCAGCCGCTCCATCACGGTATAGAGCCGTCGAGCGCCGATGTTTTCGGTCTTCTCGTTCACCGAGAAAGCGATTTCGGCCAGCCGCTTGATCGCGCTCGGCTGGAAATCGATATGGACGTCTTCCGTGCCGAGCAGCGCTTCATACTGCCGCGTCAGGCAGGCATCGGTGTTGGTGAGAATCTTTTCGAAGTCATCCACCGATAAGGACTCCAGCTCCACCCGGATGGGAAAGCGCCCCTGCAGCTCGGGGATCAGATCGGACGGCTTGGCCAAGTGGAAAGCGCCACTGGCGATGAACAGAATGTGATCGGTGCGCACCATGCCGTACTTCGTGGAGACCGTGGTGCCTTCGACCAGCGGCAACAGATCGCGCTGCACACCCTGGCGCGACACGTCCGCGCCGTGCGTTTCGCTGCGGCTGGCGACCTTGTCGATTTCATCAAGGAAGACGATGCCGTTCTGCTCGACATTCGCCACGGCAGTCGTTTTCAACTCATCGTCGTTCACCAAGCGCGCGGCCTCCTCGTCCACCAGATGCTTCAGCGCTTCCTGAATCTTCAGCTTGCGCAGTTTCTTGCGCGTACCGCCGAGGTTCTGGAACATGCCCTGAATCTGCTGGGTCAGGTCTTCCATTCCCGGCGGCGCAAGGATTTCCATTTGCGGATTGATCTGCGCCAGTTCGATTTCGATTTCGCGATCGTCCAGTTCGCCCTCGCGCAGCTTCTTGCGAAATTTCTGCCGCGTGGCGGATTCCTCGGCGTTCGGCGCGCTCGTCGCGAATCCCATGTCGCGCGCAGGCGGCAGCAACGCATCGAGAATGCGCTCTTCGGCCGCATCCTCGGCACGGGTGCGCACCTGTCGCATCGCGACTTCGCGCGTCTGCTTGATGCTGATTTCAACGAGGTCGCGAATAATGGTGTCGACGTCGCGGCCGACATAACCGACTTCGGTGAACTTGGTCGCTTCGATCTTGATGAAGGGCGCATCGGCGAGCTTCGCCAGTCGGCGCGCAATTTCGGTCTTGCCGACGCCTGTCGGCCCGATCATCAATATGTTCTTCGGCGTGATCTCCTGGCGCAGCGGATCGGCGACTTGCTGCCGGCGCCAGCGATTGCGCAATGCAACGGCCACGGAACGTTTGGCGTTGTGCTGACCGATGATGTGTTTGTCCAACTCGTGGACGATTTCCTGCGGCGTCATGGAAGACATTGGTTTTCCTGCGATTGGATTCTTGCGCGGCGCTTCGGGTACTTGATTATGAGTGCCCGACTCGGTAGTCGTTCAGGAGCGGCGCTCGCTTGGTTCAGTCCCAGTTGAGGACTTCGACAACGTGGTTCTGGTTGGTGTAGATGCAAAGATCACCGGCGATGCCGAGGCTTTTGTGCACGATCGTCTCGGCATCCAGTTCGGTATTTTCGAGCAGCGCGCGGGCTGCCGACTGTGCATAGGCGCCGCCCGAACCGATGGCGAGGAGGCCGTACTCCGGCTCCAGCACATCGCCATTGCCAGTGATGACCAGCGAGCTTTGTGTATCCGCGACTGCGAGCATGGCTTCCAGGCGACGCAGAATGCGATCGGTTCGCCAGTCTTTCGCCAGTTCGACCGCCGAGCGCAGCAGGTTGCCCTGGTGCTTGTCGAGTTTGGCCTCGAAACGCTCGAATAGCGTGAAGGCGTCGGCCGTGCCGCCGGCAAAGCCAGCAAGGATTTTGTCCTGGTAAAGCCGCCGCACTTTGCGCGCCCCGGCTTTGATAATGATGTTGCCCAGAGTCACCTGGCCATCGCCGCCCAGTGCGACCTGATTACCGCGTCGCACGGAAACGATGGTGGTGCCGCGAAATTGCTCCATGGGAATGCTCGGAATGGACGATCTTTTCGATATGGGGCCATGCGGCGGGAATTCAATCGACCAGCGCGCTCACGCCGAGCGCGGGGTAATCACTTGCGTGGGATGATGCGGGCCAGTTTGTGGATGCCCATGACGGCAAACAGCGCCATCATCATTTCGCCGGCCGAGCGCAACACGACGGGGCGTTTGGCCGCGTGCGCCTTTTCGACCACATGCAGCAACTTTCCGGCATTGATGAAATCGATCCGCCGAGCGCCGGACAGATCCACGACCACCGGATTGGCTGCGGTGGCGTATTTCAATAGATCAGCGAACAGGGCGTCCTGCTCGCCGGCGATATCGCCTTCGAGTCGATAGCTGTCATCGCTCTCATCACGTCTGCCGCCGCCCGACGGCGCCGCCGGAGGTGGCGGCTCAACCCGCGCGCGGGCCTCCCACGACGGCGGCGATACCTCAAAGGTCACGGCGTAGTTCACCGCCGCTTCCTCGAATTCTTCCTGCATGCCAAGTTGTTGATAGAGGTCGAGCAGCAACAGCCAGATTGGCGTATCGCCATCGGCCGATTTCGCCTGCAGCAGTTCGAACGCCCTGGCCTCGCCGCTGATGTAGACCTCTTTCTTGGCCTTGCGCAGCTTTCGCAATGTGTCCAGCAGCAGCTGACAACCTTCGGCGTCTGCACCTTCGAGCTTGGAAAAATCAAGATGCAGTTTGGGATGACGCTCCGACGCCTTGATCATCTGGGCGAACGCCGCCGCGCTCGATGAACTGAGCGAGCCGGACAGCGCGATATGGGCCGAGCCGCCGGGCCGCGAGCTTGGGCCGGCGACACCGGGAAGATCGTTCCAGGCGGGCGGCGAACGTTCGAACTTGACCACAAAATGCAGCGCCTCTTCCTCGAATTCGCTTTTGCGGCCCAGTTGCTGATAGAGATCGAAACGCATCAACCAGGCGGGCAGCGTCCAGGTGTCGAGACTGCCGGCCTCGATGGCGCGATTGAGCGTGTCGAGCGCTTCCTGCGATTGACCGTTGGCGAACAGAACCGCCGCCTCTTCGACGACGGTCGGCACTTCCTGCGAGCCGCTTTCCACCTCGATGAGCAGAATCGAATCGAGCGGCGCGCCGCTTTTGCTTTCCGCATTTTTCTTGCGAGCCGCATCTTTCGGCGCGACCGACGCGTCGGCTGCCGAAACTGTCCCCGCGGTCCTCTTGGCCGACGATTTTGTCGCCGTACTCGGCGCGGCGGAGGGCGCCGGCTCGGACGCGATACCAGGCAGCGAGCCAAAATCCAACGGCGGCAGAGAGACTGGCGCTACGCTTTCTCGCGCAACACCGGGCGCCGCCGGCGATTCGAATTGCGGTTCCGATAACGGTGACTCGGACGCCGGGGCTTCGCTCAATACGGTGGCCGGCGGAGCGTAATTGGTGAAATCGAGAGAAAAACTGTCCTCTTCCGCAACCGGCTTGGCAGGCGTCGGCAATGGATTGGGTTTGCGCGCCTCCGGCCTGCGGGGCGCGCTCGGCACCTTGGCCGGTGGTTTTTTACCGAAAAGCGAGAAAGCCAATTTAGAGGGTTGATCTAAAGGAAAAATGAGCCGCTGCAGAGAGACTTTTCTACCATATGGTCTCCGGTGCCAGCAAACAGCAACTGCGCTGCAGCGTCCGATATTGCCGCTGCGAGCAAACATCAGGCCATTTTCGGGTTTGACCTCCAGGCGGTTCATCCGCCGCGACGAACGGCAACATCGATCGGAGACAACGCGAAGTGCCCGACGCGATCAACGCGCAGCGGGACGAGGCTCGATGCGTGGCAATGCACAGCCGCACGGAACAGAGGAGAAAGCGTCGCGCGCGGGCCGCGCACGACATTGAACCAGCGAACTTTAAGCGGGGCCGCCTAGCGCTACCGCCTGGTACACACGGCGTTGCAACGTGTGACCCGCCGCAACCTATCAATCACCATACATTTTCTGCTTCAGCTCACGACGTTGCTGCGCTTCCACCGACAGCGTTGCGGTCGGACGCGCCAGCAGGCGCGGTACACCGATCGGGTCGCCGGTTTCTTCGCACCAGCCGTAGTCGCCGGACTCGATGCGTTGCAGCGATTCGTCGATTTTCTTCATCAGCTTGCGTTCGCGATCGCGCGTACGCAGTTCCAGCGCGTGCTCTTCTTCGATGGTCGCGCGATCAGCGGGATCGGGCACCATGTCGTTTTCGCGCAAATTCTGCGACGTCGCGCCGGCGTTATCGATGAGTTGCTGCTTCATGGTCTGCAGGCGTTCCTTGAAGAACGCGAGCTGCGCGGCATTCATGTAATCCGCCTCGGGCATCTTTAACAACTGCTCTTCCGTGAGCGGTTCATTGCCAGTGGGTGGCGAAGTTTTTTTCATTGCGGTTTGACGAGACATTGCTTCAGTCCTTGAATGAAAACGCCCTGCGGCGATCTGTTTTCACGTTCACGCGTGAGGCGTTCATCTCACGGCGCGATTGCCATGTATCGCTGTCCGGATACTACCCCATGCAGGTCTTCGCACCGTCTTTCCAGGGTCGCTGCCCAATACTAAATACGGCACCCTATGAAGCGCGGATCGTGCCTGCTTTGCCCAAGCCGCTCCTCAAAACGGCGGCGCATTGTAGGATGCAGCCCCCAACGAGGCAACCCGTGGCAGGCAGCCTTTGGACAACGGTCGCGCGAAGGCATTGCGTACTCCGTCTTTCGGCTGTTTTTCCGGCCGCCAGGGCGGCGATTCGGGGCGCCCTTAGGGCTTTTTCTTGGCGCGCGGATGGGCCTGGTCGTAGACCTTGGCCAGATGCTGAAAATCGAGATGGGTGTACACCTGCGTGGTCGAAATGCTGGCGTGACCCAAAAGCTCCTGCACCGCGCGCAAATCCCCGGACGACTGCAGCAAATGCGAAGCGAAGGAGTGGCGCAGCACATGCGGATGCACGCTAGTCGGCAAACCATGCTTCAGGGCCCAGCGCTTCAGACGGCCGCGCACCACGCTCGGCGCGATGCGCGCACCCTGCGCACCGACGAATAGCGCGGTTTCACTCCCTCGCGCAATGGTCGGGCGCTGACCCAGCCAGGCATTGATTGCGACCAGTGCCGCCTTGCCGACCGGAACGACGCGCGTCTTGCTGCCCTTGCCAACCACCGTTACCTCGCCCTGCTGCAAGATATCGTGACCGTCGCGCATGTCGAGCGAAACGAGTTCGGCCAGCCGCAGTCCGGAGGAATAGAACAGTTCGAACATCGCCTTGTCGCGCGTCTCATAACTGTCTTCCGCCGGAGCGTCGAGCAGCCGCTGCGCGTCATCGGGGGAGAGTGCCTTCGGCAGGGCTTTGGGCGACTTGGGTGCGCGGATTCCCGCACAAGGATCGCTATTGAAACCATGGTGCCGCGCCAGCCAGCGGAACAGCCCACGCCAGGCCGACAATGTGTGCGCGATGGTACGGCCCTGCAGGCCGCGCGCATGCAGTTGCGCGACCATGCGACGAATGTGATGCGGCTCGAGTTGTTCCAGCGGCGTGCTGCCGCTCAGGGCCAGCAACTCCGCCAGCCCGCGGCTGTAACCGCGATGCGTCGCCATGCTCAGGCGGCGCTGCTGAATGAGATGGGAAAGATAAGCCTCGATCAACACCGCGCGTGAATCGACCGCAGCGGCTGCGGTCGGCGTATTCATTTCACAGTACGCGCAGGAGCGCGGCGCTGGTCAGTTCGCCGATGCGCTGCAAGTACAACGTGCCCATTTGCGCGTAGAACCGAGCCGGATCCTCACTGCCCAGCGCCAGCAGCCCGAAGGCCTGCGCGTTTTCCTGCAGCGGAATGAAGACGACAGAGCGAACCAGCGGCGCGGCCTCGCCGAACCAGGCCACGGCCTCGAAGTTGTCGTTCGGTCCGCAGAATGGGCGCGGCAATTCGGCGGCGAAACGCTGCAGTTCCGCGCTCGTCGCATTGAATTCTTCCTGTTCGCCGTCACCGCGCCACAGCCGCACGCCGACATGCGGGATGGCGAAATCGGCGCGAACCGCGTCGTAAACATGAGTCAACAGAACGTCCAGCGACGCGGCGCCGAGCATCGCGACGGCAAGCCGATGGACGCGCTGGCTGATGTCGTCGTTTTCTTCGCCGAACTGAATGAGTTCGCCCAGCTTGTTTTCCAGCGCCTTGTTCTTGTCGCGCAGCGAAAGCACCTGCCGCTGGGACAGCGGGATTGCGCCGCTGCCATTCGGGTGAGGCACCTGGATTTGAGTCAGCAACTGGGCATGCTGAGCGAAGAATTCGGGGTGCTGTTCCAGATACTCGGCGACGTCTTCCGCTCGCAGTGTGTCAATTTCCGACAATGATTTCTCCCTCGTACACCGTTTTCGCGGGCCCGGTCATATAAACGGACTCCATCGGGTCCGGATTGTCGATGCCGGCCCAGGCGATCGTCAATTCTCCCCCGCGAGTGTGCACCGCCACCGGCGATTCCAGCAGACCGCGCCGAATGCCGGCGACGACCGCGGCGCACGCGCCTGTGCCGCAAGCCAGCGTTTCTCCCGCGCCACGTTCGTACACCCGTAGACGGATGCGGTGCTGATCGACGATCTGCATGAAGGCGGCATTCACCCGCTGCGGAAAGCGCGCATGGCGCTCAATCAGCGGCCCCTGCGTGGCGACCGGGGCGATATCGACATCATCCACGATCTGCACTGCATGCGGATTGCCCATTGACAATGCGCTGATCTGCACTTCTGTTTCGCCCACCTGCAGCGGCTCGACGATCGATGCTGATGTAGTGATGAACGGAATGCGGCTCGGTTCGAAAACGGGCGGTCCCATGTCCACCGTCACGCGATCGTCCGGTTCAACGTTCAGCGCG
>DATCWO010000228.1:0-4466 GCA_036566325.1 Burkholderiales bacterium
TCGCGCCGCTACGCGGCTTGGCCGGAATGACGGTAGCGAGGGCAGTGGTTTAGCCGTCATTCCCGCGCAAGTGGGAATCCAGTGCGGCGGCGGAAAAATGAAACCCCTGAACCACAGCGCACACCAAGGCCACGCAAAAAACCAAGTCCTGCCTTTGCCCTCTCTGTGATCTCTGCGTCCGTTGTGGTGCGAGAAGTTGCTTGTAGACTTCCCGATCGCGCAGCTACGGAGCGCGCAAGTGCTCATGTAGAATCCAAACGATTCCTCTTTCCGCCTGCGATCCAATAATGTCTCAGTCGTCCCGTGCAGCGGGCGCCACGACGCCGGAAGCGTCGTCGGCCACCGGCCATGTCACGAATTTCATCCGCAACATCATCGACGCCGATCTCGCCAGCGGCAAATTCGACGGCCGTCACTGGCGCGGCGCACCGGGCCCGGCTGCGGCAAAAGCCAATGCGCCCGCCGATCCGGCCAAGATCCGCACGCGCTTTCCGCCCGAGCCGAACGGCTATCTGCATATCGGTCATGCCAAATCGATCTGCCTGAACTTCGGTCTCGCACGCGACTACGACGGCGCATGCCACATGCGCTTCGATGACACCAATCCGGAAAAGGAAGAACAGGAATACGTCGATTCCATTCTCGAAGCGGTGCGCTGGCTGGGTTTCGACTGGGGCGCGGATCAATACTTCGCCTCGGACTATTTCGACTGGATGTACGAGTTCGCCGAAACGCTGATTCAATCGGGCCACGCCTATGTGGACAGCCTGTCGGCCGATGAAATGCGCGCCTATCGCGGCACGCTGACCGAGCCGGGCAAGGACAGCCCTTATCGCAATCGCTCCGCGACAGAGAACCTCGATCTGTTCCGGCGCATGCGTGCCGGCGAATTCAAGGAAGGCGAGTACATCCTGCGCGCGAAGGTCGACATGGCGTCGCCCAACATCAACATGCGCGATCCGGCGATCTATCGCATCCGTCATGCCGCGCATCACCGCACCGGCGACAAGTGGCACATCTACCCGATGTACACCTATGCGCATCCGGTCGAAGACGCGCTGGAAAACATCACCCATTCGCTCTGCACGCTGGAATTCGAAGATCAGCGGCCGTTCTACGAGTGGGTGCTGGCGCGCATCGCCGATGCCGGGGGGCTCACGCGCCCGCTGCCGCAGCAAATCGAATTCGCGCGGCTCAATCTCACCTATGTCGCGCTATCGAAACGCAAGCTCATCCAGCTGGTGCAGGAAAAGCATGTCGATGGCTGGGACGATCCGCGCATGGCGACCATCGCCGGTTTCCGCCGGCGCGGTTTCACGCCCGAGTCGATCCGGCTGTTCTGCGATCGCATCGGCATCTCCAAATCCGATTCGTGGATCGACATGTCGGTGCTGGAAGACTGCCTGCGTGAAGATCTGAACGAACGCGCGCCGCGCCGCATCGCCGTACTCGATCCGCTCAAGCTGGTGATCGAAAACTATCCCGCGGGGCAGAGCGAAGAATGTTTCGCGCCCAATCATCCGCAGAAACCGGAACTCGGCAAACGTGTCGTGCCGTTTTCGCACGAACTGTGGATCGAGCGCGAGGACTTCATGGAAGTCCCCTCCAAGGGCTATTTCCGTCTAGCGCCCGGCGCGCAGGTGCGCCTGCGTTACGGCTTCGTCATCAAATGCACCGGGTTCGAAAAGGATGCGGACGGCCGGATCACGCTGGTGCGGTGCGAGTATCTGCCCGATTCCAAATCCGGCACGCCGGGTGCGGATCAGTACAAGGTGAAGGGCAATATTCACTGGCTCTCCGCCGCGCACGCTTATGAAAGCGAAGTGCGCCTTTACGACCGGCTGTTCCGCGTGCCGCATCCGGGCGCGGGCGACAGCGATTTTCTCCAGGACATCAATCCCGATGCGAAGAAAATCATTACCGCGTATCTCGAACCCGAATTGAAGAACGCGCAGCCCGAAGCGCGCGTTCAGTTCGAGCGACATGGCTACTATGTGGCGGACCGTGTCGATTCCAGACCCGGCAAGCCCGTGTTCAATCGCGCCGTCACGCTGCGTGACTCGTGGGGCAAGCAGAAATAAGCAAGGCGGCCCGCTGGCAGGCGCCGCCTTTCATCAAGGCATCCGCAGCGTTACACGCG
Source organism: Burkholderiales bacterium (assembly GCA_036566325.1). Classification (GTDB taxonomy): domain Bacteria; phylum Pseudomonadota; class Gammaproteobacteria; order Burkholderiales; family SG8-39; genus ZC4RG42. Next base: position 2,141 of record DATCWO010000228.1, read on the forward strand.
GTTGGTGCGACTGCGCTGGTCGCGGCGCCGACGACGTGGCCGTGGGTGATCGGCGCACTGATCGCCAATCACGCCGGCATTACAGCAGCGGGCCTGTGGCCGCGCAGTCGTCTGCTCGGCGCCAACATCACGCGGTTGCCGCCAGCTGCCGCTCACCGTAACGAAATCGCACTGACGTTCGACGACGGCCCCGATCCCGCCGTCACACCGGCCGTGCTCGATCTGCTCGACGCGCATCAGATGCAGGCGAGCTTCTTCTGCATCGGCACGCGCGCCGCGCAGCACCCTGAACTCGTGCGAGAAATCGTGCGCCGCGGGCACAGCGTGGAAAACCACAGCCACTGCCATCCCGCAGCGTTCAGCTTCTACGGCGTGGGGCAAATCAGGAAAGAAATACACGCGGCGCAACACACGCTGGCCGCGCTGAGCGGCGCGACACCTCGCTATTTCCGCGCGCCGGCCGGGCTGCGCAATCCGATGCTCGATCCCGCGCTCAATGCGCTCGACTTGCAACTCGTTTCCTGGACCCGGCGCGGTTTCGACGGCGTATCGAAAAACAGCGCCACAGTGCTTGCGCGTCTGACGCGCGATCTTGCCGCCGGCGACATCCTGGTCCTGCATGACGGTCAACCACCGCGCACCGCGAACAACGTCCCCGTCGTGCTTGAAGTTCTGCCGCCTTTATTGCAGCAATTGCAATCCGCCGGACTGCGTTCGGTGTCGCTGCCGCACGCATTCGCATAAAGCGCGACACATCGCGCTGCGATTCGCAGTGTCTTTATGCAGTTTTGAATGGCGCCAGGCACCGGCATGAGAAATAAAGCCGTTCAATGGCGCGGAAAGTCTGTATAGTGCCGACCCAAGGATTCCTCATCGCCTCATCCGGTCTGCGATTCGAATCCCCTCGCGGTAGTGATTCACACTTCCTCGATTCCACTCTTCCACATAGTTTTATCTGCCTGAACCGGTTCTGACGGCCTTGAGTCGCAGCAGGTCGATTGGGAATTACGGCGGCAGGCCCTCCTTGTAGTCTCGCGGCATTTTGTCCGGGACAGCGGCGCGCTTTTGTCTTTGTAGGTTCCCGCTACAGCGCATCGCGCTACAGGAGTTTTGTTTTGACCCAGTCGTTTTCAACACTCGGCCTGTCGGCTGAAATTCTGCGTGCAATCACCGAACAGGGCTACACGCAACCCACCCCCGTCCAAGCGCAATCCATTCCGATGATTCTGGAAGGCCGCGACGTGCTCGCCGGCGCGCAAACGGGTACCGGCAAGACCGCCGCGTTTACCCTGCCCCTGCTGCAACGTCTGTCGCAGCAGAAGCACATCGGTACTTCCCCGGCCCGTCGCGCGGTACGCGCATTGATCCTTACGCCGACGCGTGAACTCGCCGCCCAGGTGCATGACAGCGTGCGCGGCTACAGCAAATACATGCCGCTGAAGTCGACCATGATTTTCGGCGGTGTCGGCATGCGCCCGCAGATCGACGCGCTGCGTCGCGGTGTGGACATCGTTGTTGCCACGCCCGGCCGTCTGCTCGATCACGTACAGCAGCGCACCATCGATCTGTCGAAAGTCGAAGTGTTCGTGCTCGACGAAGCCGATCGCATGCTCGACATGGGTTTCATCCATGACATCAAGCGCATCATGGCGCTGCTGGCGAAAGACAAGCAGAACGTGCTGTTCTCGGCGACGTTCTCGAATGAAATCCGCCGCCTGGCCGATTCGCTGCTGAACAACCCCGCGATCATCGAAGTCGCGCGTCGCAACGCCGATTCCGAACTGGTGACGCAATTGATCCACCCGGTCGATCAGGCGCGCAAACGCGAACTGCTCACGCACCTGGTCTCCGACGGCAACTGGCAGCAGGTGCTGGTGTTCATGCGCACGAAGCATGGCGCCGATCGTCTGGCTGAGCAGCTGAGTCGCAGCAATATCGAAGCGGCCGCCATTCACGGCAATAAAACGCAAGGCGCACGCACCAAGGCACTGGCGCAGTTCAAACGCGGTGCGGTTCGCGTGCTGGTCGCAACCGATATCGCCGCACGCGGCCTGGACATCCAGGAACTGCCGCATGTGGTGAACTATGAAATGCCCAACGTGGCGGAAGATTACGTGCACCGCATCGGCCGTACCGGTCGTGCCGGTAGTCATGGCATTGCGATCTCGCTGGTCGCACGCGAAGAAACGCATCTCGTGCGCGACGTCGAGCGTCTGCTCAACCGCAAGCTCGACCGCGAAATCGTGGTCGGCTTCGAACCGACCGCGGCGTTCAACGAAAGCGCACGCCCCGGCCATCGTCCGCAAGGGCGCAAACCGCAAGGCGG
>DATCWO010000079.1:0-14940 GCA_036566325.1 Burkholderiales bacterium
TATTCGACCATCGTTCCGCTTCGCAACATGATCTGGACACCTCAATGAAACACGCTGCGGCCTTTTCAAACAGTCAGCGGGGCGTGGTGCTGTTCATCGCGTTGATCGTGCTTGTCGCCATGGCGCTCGCCGGCGTCGCGCTGATCCGGTCGGTGGATACGGGAAATATCATCGCGGGCAACCTTGCTTTTAAACAGGGAACGATCAACGCCTCCGACAACGGCGTGCAGGCAGCCTACCAATGGCTCGTCGACAACCGCCCTGCGCTGGCGAATACCGACGCTGGCAACGGCTACTTCTCGTCGCGCCCGGGCGATGAAGATCCAACAGTCTGGGTCGATTGGAAAACACTGACGGCTGACGGCGCCAGCAATACCGTCTCCTACATCATCCATCGCATGTGCACAGGCGCCAACGGCGGCTACAACGAAGTCATTGGCGGCGTACCGAATCAGTGTGCAACAAACGCGAATGAAAGCAGCACAGTGGGTGAAGGGGATTCCCTGACGTCCGGTGCGACGCCGTTCACGGGCGATCCACGCATTTATTACCGCGTAACGACCCGTACGGTCGGCCCCCGCAATACCCTGACCTACACACAGACGATGATCGCGGTCGCGCTATGACTATGAGCGCATATAGCGGAGAAATTATGAATAAGAAAGCACTCAACATGAATACTCGTACGCCCGGACGGCTATTCAGGCGACTGCTGTCCAGCGCCCTTCTTGCGCTCTGCCTTGGCACGATCGCATACGCATCGGAAACCGACCTCGCATCGGCGCCACTCGGAACAGCGTCTTCCGCGACAGTGCTGCCGAACCTCATGTTCATCCTCGATGATTCGGGCAGCATGAACTGGGACTATATGCCGGACAACGTTTATGAACTGGCAAACGGTACGGCAGTCAACAACTGCAAACAATGCAGCAGCGGCTCCTGCAGCAACTACGACACGCAATGCCGCCCCGGCGACCCCCCCTATTACGCAGCGCAGTTCAATGAGATCTATTACAACCCGCAAATCACCTATAAACCCGGCGTCGATCATGAGGGCGCGTCTCTCGGCAATCAAACCGCCAGCAGCGCGAACAACGATCCTTATCGCAGCGGGCAAGGTACCAAGAACCTGACGTCCACGTGGACGGAACGCGTCTATTGCAATGATGACAACCCGAGTTCGGGGGATCTGACCAATCCGAACAAATGCAAACGCAACGGCATCGACACCGCACTGTCGTTCACATACGAGGCCGCGTATCCCGACAAGACATTCCGCCATCGCAAGACGCTGGACACCAACCCCTTCTATTACACGATTACCCCTAGAGAATGGTGTACGGATCAGACCTTGTCTGAATGCGCCGACACAGCGAAGGCGGGCTACATTCCCGCGCCTGTGCGCTACTGCTCGAGCAAGAGCGACGCAGTGAGTACGAGCCTTGTTAGCAGTAAAGGCGCAAGCCCTAAGTGCCAGGCGAAATATAGCTCCACCTACCCTTATGCGCGTTACGGCAAGTTCGAACGAGTGGACATCAAGCCCTCGACCTCAACCTATGGCAATCGTCCCGGCCGCAAGGATTGCGCGGCGGCACCGAACTGCACGTATGCGGAAGAGCTGCAGAACTTCGCCAACTGGTACTCCTACTACAGTTTCCGCATGAACTTGATGAAAACCGCGACGGGCCGCGCGTTTTCCAACCTCGACGAGCGGGCACGCGTCGGGTTCATCACCATCAATCCCAACGATTCCAAGTACCTGAAGCTGAGTAAATTCGACGCCACGCAGAAAGAAGCATGGTTCCAGAAGTTGTACGAGCAATCGACCAACGGTGGCACCCCGCTGCGCGAGGCGCTATCGCGCGTGGGCCGGCACTACGCCGGGATCACCGGTGGCATCAACTCGTTCATGGGGAACGACGACCCAATCGAATACTACTGCCAGCAGAACTATGCGCTGCTGACCACCGACGGCTACTGGAACGGCGATACCGGTAAAAAGCTCGACGACAAAGACATCGGCAACCACGACAACGTGGACGCGGGCTATTCAACCCGCTCGGTGGGTGCCTACGACGGCGGTTTGAGCGGCACGGCGGGCGCCTCGTCCGAGGGTTCGTCCAGCACGCTCGCGGATGTCGCGATGTACTACTACGCGACCGATTTGCGCACCTCGGGTACGAAATCGCAGAACGACGTCCCCACTAACAGCAAGGACACGGCCGCCCACCAGCATATGGTGACCTTCACGCTCGGGCTGGGCCTTGATGGCTTGCTTTCCTACAGCCCGACTTATGAAACCGATACCCAGGGCGATTTCTACAAGATCAAGACCGGGCTCCTTGACTGGCCGAAGGTAAAGGCCAATGCTCCCAGCACGCTTGACGATCTGTGGCACGCGGCAGTCAATGGCCGCGGCACCTATTTCAATGCGGACAAGCCCGAACAGGTGGAGCTTGGCCTCAGTCAGGCGCTTAACACCCTGAAAGAAACAACTGGCGCTGCCGCAGCATCGGCCACCAGCACACCGAACATCACGCCATCCGACCGCAAGATGTTTAAGAACACCTACCGGACCGTGAAATGGGACGGTGAGGTTGTGGCGCAGAACATCGACGTTGAGACCGGAGAACTGGAGCCGACCATCCTATGGTCCGCACGCGGCTTGCTGAACGCAAAGGTTGCTGACGCCTCCGATTCGCGCAAGCTCTACACGTTCTCTAGCACCGCCACGAACAAGGTGAAGAATTTTCTCTGGGATGAATTGAGCGCGGCCGAGAAAGCCTACTTTTCCAATAAATGCCCCATCTTGTCCCAATGCGGCGCACTTAGTGCGGATGCGCAGGCAAAAGCGAATGACGGTGCGAATCTTGTCAGCTACCTGAGGGGCCAGCGGCAACACGAAAAGGGCGCCGAGCCGATATTCAGGCTCCGCGAGTACGTATTGGGCGACACGGTCAACGCCAAGCCAGCGCACGTGAAGAAACCTTCCTTCGCATTCGGCGACGCCACCACCCCGAGCTATCAGGAGTTCGCCGCGACCAACGAGAATCGCCAGGCCGTGCTCTACGTTCCGGCGAACGACGGGATGCTACACGCCTTCAACGCGGACAATGGCCAGGAGCTATGGGGATACATCCCCCGCATGGTGATGCCCGGTATGCCTATACTCGCAACGAACAACTACGACATTAAGCATACTTACTACGTCGACGGCTCGCCGACCATCATGGATGCGTTCCTGGGCGGCGCATGGAAAACGGTCCTCGTTGCGGGGCTGAATGGCGGCGGTCGCGGCTACTATGCGCTCGACGTCACCGATCCCTCGAATCCCAAAGCGCTATGGGAAATCTGCTCCAGCAGCGCACAGTGTGCAATCTCCGACGATGACATGGGCTACTCGTTCGGCATGCCGATCGTTACCAAGCGCGACTCGGACGACAAGTGGGTGGTAATCGTGACCTCGGGCTATAACAATGTCAGCCCTGGATCGGGCGCTGGCTACTTCTATGTTCTGGATCTGCTGACCGGGGAAATTCTTAACAAGGTTGCCACCGGCGCGGGCGACACGACGACACCAAGCGGCGTGGCCAAGATCAGCGGCTTCGCCGTCAATCCGAACATCGACAACACGGTCACCAAGGTTTATAGCGGCGACCTACTCGGTAACATCTATGCGCTCGACCTCTCTAAGGCATCTCCGACCGTCCAGCGCATCGCGCAACTAAAGGATTCGGCCGGTAAAGCGCAATCAGTGACGACCCGACCAGAAATCACCAGACTCAATACCGGCGCAGTCGTACTGTACGTGGGGACAGGTCGCCTTTTAGGCAGCAGCGATCTGAAGAATCCGGCCACACTCTCTCCGCCGGAGTCGTATGCCTATCAACAGTCCTTTTACGCCTTCAAGGACACCGGCACCGATCTCGGCAACCTGCGCCAGCCGGCAGCGAAGCTGGTGCAGCAAACACTCGTGCAAGCCAGCGATACGACGCGGACATTAAGCAAGAACGATGTCGACTGGTCGGTAAAGAATGGCTGGTTCTTCGACTTCAATCCGGGTAATACCTCGCCGGGCGAGCGCGTCAACCTGGATCCACAACTGGTGCGCGGGACAATCGTGATCGTCACCAACGTGCCCAACGATGAGGCGTGCACCGACGGCGGCTTTAGCTGGAAGTACGAAGTCGACTACAAGACGGGCGGTTACGTCCTGAATGCGACTAACGGTGTCGCGGGCGTGAAGCTCGGCAACGCGCTTACCGCCGGCTTCACGATCTACCGTCTGCCTTCAGGGCAGCTCAAAGGCGACTTCATCAGTGTGAAGGGCAAAGACGACGTACGTGGCATCACGACTGGAGGCGGGGCGGGAGCAGCCCGGCGCGTCTCCTGGCGGGAATTGATGCGCTAGATTGGATGTACGGCGAAATTAAAAGAGGCCTCCGGGCCTCTTTTAATTTCCGAGCCGCTCGCACCGGGATCGTTCTGTGGCAGCGCCCAAGGCAACCTGAGGTAAGCCCTAAACCGACAACCCTTTCGGCAGCGGAAACGCAACGTTTTCTTCCACGCCATCCAGTTGCGCGACGCGTTGCACGCCGAGTTCTTTGAGACGTTCGATCACTTGCGCGACGAGCACTTCCGGGGCCGATGCACCGGCAGTAATGCCAATTCGCTGCTTGCCGGCAACCCATTCCGCTTTGATCTGATCGGCATGATCGACCATGTAGGCCGGCACGCCCATGTTCTGGGCGACTTCGCGCAGACGGTTGGAGTTGGAGCTGTTCGGCGAGCCGACCACGATCACGACGTCGCTTCTCGGCGCCATGAATTTCACCGCGTCCTGGCGGTTCTGCGTGGCGTAGCAGATGTCGTCCTTCTTCGGGCCGACAATCGCCGGGAAGCGTTGTTTCAGCGCATTCACGATGTTGGCGGCGTCGTCCACCGACAGCGTAGTCTGGGTCACGTACGCCAGGTGCGTTTCATCCTTCACCTGCAACGCGGCCACATCCTCCAGTGTTTCGACCAGATACATGCCGTCACTTGCCTGGCCCATGGTGCCTTCCGCTTCGGGATGACCGCGGTGGCCGATCATGACGATCTCACGTCCCACCTTCAGCATCTTTGCGACTTCCACATGTACCTTGGTCACCAGCGGGCAGGTCGCATCGAACACTTTCAGGCCGCGCGCTTCGGCGTCGGCCTGTACGGCTTTCGAAACGCCGTGGGCGGAGAAGATAACCGTCGCGCCGGCCGGAACTTCATCGAGCTCGTCGACAAAAACCGCTCCTTTGCTGCGCAAATCCTCGACCACGAACTTGTTGTGCACAATTTCGTGACGCACGTAGATCGGCGCGCCGTACAGCGCGATGGCGCGTTCAACGATCGCAATAGCGCGTTCGACCCCGGCACAGAAACCACGTGGATTGGCGAGCAAGGCTTCCATCTGCAACCTCTATCTGTTCAGCGTCCGCCGGTCGGCGTCAATGGTCGGCTCCGACGCGCGCTACGAAAACTGTCGTAAATCAGTAAAGCGGCACCCGCGGTAATCGCCGAGTCGGCGAGATTGAACGCCGGCCAGTGATAACCATAGGCGTGCAGCAAGAGAAAATCCACCACATGACCGAGCGCAACCCGGTCCCATAAATTTCCCAGCGCACCACCCAGAATCAACGCGAGCCCCAGAGAGAACAAGCGCTCGCCCTGATGCTTGCGCAGCAAGTGAACGATGATCGCCGAAGCCACAACCGCGATCACGATGAAGAATACGCGCTGCCAACCACCCGCGTCGGCCAGAAAGCTGAAAGCCGCACCGCGGTTGAACACCAGCACCAGATCGAAAAACGGCGCAATCGTTTTGCTTTGACCAGGTTCGAGTAGCGCTTCAATCCACAGCTTGGTCGCTTGATCGACGAACGCGACCGCTGCGGCCAGCACCAACCAGGGCAACCACTTGGGCAATGTTTCCTTAGGCATGGTTCCTCGGCTCGCCCGCACCGCTCAAGTTCGCCACACAACGGCCGCAAATACCAGGATGCGCCGGATCGGCATCCACATCGGCACGGTGATGCCAGCAGCGCTCGCACTTGGCGTATTCCGTGGCTGCTGCCACGATTTTTTGCTCTGCCTCGCTGTTTGCGCGGACGACCGTCGCGCCGGAGGTGATCATCACAAAGCGCAGATCGTCGCCGAGCGCGGCCAGCGCGTCGTAGCGTTCGCCGGCTGCGTGGATCTGGATATAGGCTTGCAGCGACGAGCCGATTTTCCCGCTGCTGCGTAGTTCTTCCAGATGCTTCTGCACTTCGGCGCGCACCTCGCGCAACAGTGCCCAACGAGCGATCAGCGCGTCGCTCTCGGATACTTCCGGCAACGCATGCCAGATCTGAAAAAACACGCTGTCGTTCGGCTTGCCATTCAAGACGGCCCACGCCTCTTCAGCGGTAAAACTGAGGATCGGCGCCATCAGGCGCAACAGTGAATGCGTCAGATGGTGAAGCGCACTCTGCGCCGAGCGACGCGCCCTGGAATCAGTGCCGGCGGTGTAGAGCCGATCCTTGAGAATATCGAGATAGAACGCACCCAGATCTTCCGAGCAGTAGGTCTGCAACTTCTGAACGATGTAGTGAAATTCGTAACGCTCGTAATGCGCGATCAGGGTGCGCTGGAATGCTGCGGCATGCGCCACGGCATAACGATCGATTTCAAGCCACTCGGATGGCGGCAATGCATGCTTCGCCGGGTCGAAATCCGAAACGTTTGCAAGTAGAAAGCGCAACGTATTGCGAATGCGTCGATACGCTTCCACCACGCGCTTGAGAATCTCGTTCGAAATGGAGAGTTCGCCCGAGTAATCCGTCGCACCCACCCAGAGTCGTAGAATTTCGGCACCCAGGCTGTCCGACACTTGCTGCGGGGCGACCACGTTGCCCTTCGACTTGCTCATCTTGCGGCCGGTGCCATCGACAACGAAACCGTGCGTCAGCAGCGCATCGTACGGCGCACGGCCGTCCATCGCGCAAGCGGTGAGTAAGGAGGAGTGGAACCAGCCGCGATGCTGATCGGAGCCTTCCAGATACAAATCGGCCGGCCACTTGAAGCGCTGCGCATCGTTGCGCAGTACGGTGTAGTGCGTGGCGCCCGAATCGAACCACACATCGAGCGTGTCGCTGATCTTGGTGTATTGCGTGGCGTCAACGCCGAAGTCGGCAGCAGTCATGGCAAACCATGCTTCGATGCCGCCCTGCTCCACCGCCTGCGCGGCCCTCTCCAGCAACGCCTCGGTATCCGGATGCAGTTCACCGCTTTCGCGATGCACGAAAAACGGAATCGGCACGCCCCAGTTGCGCTGGCGCGAAACACACCAGTCGGGCCGATTGGCGATCATGCCGTGCAAACGCGCCTGACCCCAGGCCGGGTAGAACTGCGTGGCATCCACGGCGTTCAACGCCACTTCGCGCAAACTGCGACCATCGGCCGTCTTGCGATCCATGCCGACGAACCATTGCGTCGTCGCACGGAAAATGATCGGCGTCTTGTGCCGCCAGCAATGCGGATAGCTGTGCTTCAATCGATCGTGTTTCAGCAAACGCGCGCGATGCTGCAGTTCCTCGATGACGACCGCGTTCGCTTTCCATACCAGCAGGCCGCCGACCAGCGGCACCCTGTCGAAGAATTTCCCATCGTCGCCCACCGGATTGTCGATCGGCAGCGCATAGCGCTGGCCGACGATGTAATCGTCCACGCCATGCGCGGGCGCGGTGTGAACGAGGCCCGTGCCGGTCTCGAGCGTCACATGCTCGCCGAGGATGATCGGCACAACACGCTCATAGAACGGATGCTGCAACTGCAAGTGCTCCAGCGCCTGTCCCTTGCAACGCGCAAGCACTTCCGCCGCACTTAAACCGTAACGTTGCAGACATGCTTCGCGCAGTTCATCCGCGAGCACCAGCAGGCCGCGCTCCGTTTGCACCAGCGCATACTCGAACTCGGGATGCGCGCTGACCGCCTGGTTGGCGGGCAAGGTCCATGGCGTGGTCGTCCAGATCACCGCCAGTGCGGGTTGATCCGGCAGCGAAGTCAGCCCGAATACGCGCGCAAGCGCCGCACGATCCTTGAACTCGAAGCCGACATCGATCGCATCCGACGTCTTATCCTCGTAATCGACTTCCGCCTCGGCGAGCGCCGAACCGCAATCGATACACCAGTTCACCGGCTTCTGACCGCGAAACAGCAACCCGCTCTTGAGCACCAGACCGAGCGCGCGAATTTCGCCGGCTTCAGTTTTGAAGTCCATGGTCTTGTAGGGCGCGTCCCAATCGGCCAGCACACCGAGACGAATGAAATCCTTCTTCTGCCGCTCGACCTGCTCGGCCGCATATGCACGGCATAGCGCGCGTGCCTTGTTGCCATCAATGTTCTTGCCGTGCAGCTTTTCGATCTGATGTTCGATCGGTAATCCGTGACAGTCCCAGCCCGGCACATAGGGCGCGTCGAAGCCCGCCAGGGTCTTCGACTTGACGATCATGTCCTTGAGGATTTTGTTGACCGCATGACCGATGTGAATGTCGCCGTTCGCGTAGGGTGGGCCGTCATGCAATACGAACATCGGCCGGCCCTTGCAAGCTTCGCGCAAACGCCGATACAGCCCCGTGTCCTGCCACTGCCGTATCCATTCGGGCTCGCGCCTGGCGAGATCGCCACGCATGGGAAACGGCGTGTCCGGCAGGTTGAGGGTCTTCTTGTAGTCCGACATATCAACGACTCTCCAGGATGTCGCGCGCCGCGATGCAGTCGCGCGCAATCTGTGCTTTCAAGGTTTCAAGGTCCGCGTACTTTTCTTCATCGCGAATCTTGGCGAGAAACTCCACGCGCAAATGCCGACCGTAGATTTCCCGCTGAAAATCAAACAAATGTACTTCCAGCGTGTTGCGCCCGTTCGCAGTGATGGTTGGCCGCAACCCGAGGCTCGCCACACCGTCGCACACGCCATCGCCCGCACCATGCACGCGCACCGCAAAAATGCCGCTCAACGGCGGACGGTTGTGCTTCATCTGCACATTGGCTGTGGCGAAACCGAGTTCACGGCCGAGCTTGCGTCCATGCACTACGCGACCGCTGATGCTGTATCGACGCCCGAGCAGTCGTTCGGCCTGGGCAAGATCGCCAACGGAGAGCGCCGCACGCACGGCCGAACTCGATATGCGCATGCCGCCGTTGGTGACCGTCGGCATCGTTTCCAGTGTGAAGCCATGCACTTGCGCCGCCCGTTGCAAAGCAGCGAGGTCGCCCGCCCGCCGCGCGCCATAGCGAAAGTCGTCCCCGACCAACACCCAGCGCACGCGCAATCCATCGACCAGCAAGCCCTCCACAAACGCTTCGGGCGATAGCGCAGCGAAAGCGCGATTGAAGCGCTGCACATGCACGTGCTCGACACCATGTGCCGCAAGCAATGTCAGTTTCTCCCGCAAGGAAGTGAGGCGGGTGGGCGCCGAAGCCGGCGTGAACAGTTCGCGCGGATGCGGTTCGAAGGTCAGCACACTGGCCTTGAGGTCGCGCGTCTGCGCGGCGCGGACCAGGCGATTCAGCATCTGCTGATGGCCTTTGTGCACGCCGTCGAAATTGCCGATCGTCAACGCAACCGGCCTGTCGAGGCGCGGCGCGAGTCCGCGAGTGACCTGCATCTCGTCCGGGACTGATGAAAAGCGTTGAATTTTAGCCGCTTTTAACCTTCCCCGAAACCTTCAACCGGGATGAGCGCGGTTTTGAAGCCGTCCCACGTGCGCAGAATTCGCGCTCGGGGAAAGGCGCCTTACGCGCGGTAGCCGCCCTGCCTTTTCAACTCAGACCGATGCGACAGGATCACGACCGTCTGGCGGTCGCACGCGGATTGAGTGTGTAGATCCCGGTAAGCGAGGCCTGTGCGAGCACATGCGGCTTGATGGCGCGCAGCACATCGGCGCCACTGAAGCGCCCGCTGACTTCACACTGCGCAACGTCGAGCGCATACACCGTGAAGACATAGCGGTGAATCAGTTCGTCATTCCATGGCGGGCAAGGACCGTCGTAGCCATAGTAGTCGCCACCCATATCCTGGTCGCCGGCAAACCAGCCGGTGTAATCGTTGATGCCCTGGCGCGCCCCATGCGGCGCGGCCGGACCCGGTTTGCCGCGCGGCGTGATGGCGTCCGAATATTCGCCGGCGTGGATTTCCGTCGTCGCAACAGGCAAGTCCACCAGCACCCAATGATAGAAATCCACGCGCGGCAGGCTCGCAGGCACGCTGCGCCCGTCCTGGTTGACATCGTCGCCGCTGCTCGGCACATCGGGGTCGCAGCACAACAACGCGAACGAGCGCGTTCCCGTCGGCGCGCCGTCCCAGCGCAAATTCGGGTTGCGATTGGTCGACAGCTTGATATGGCTCGCCGCGTCCGGTATCGCGAAGGCGAATTCGCCCGGAATCGCCTGACCGTCGGCAAAACTCGAACTGGACAGTTGCATGATTTTTCTCTCCGATTTCAATTCAGACGCGACGACGCGGCCTTCAGTTCGACCAGTTTTTCATGAATCTCGGTGGCATCAGCGGCTTCGGGTCGGCGGCGCAGGTAATTATGCAAATCGCTCAGCGCCGCGCGAAAACAATCGAGTTCAGCATAGATCAATCCCCGATCACGCAACTCCTCAGCCGATTCAGGCACGACCAGCAGCATGTGCTGCATGATATTCAGCGCTTTGCCATACTCGCCGGCACCGAGATAAATGTACTTGAGATTGCGCAGCAGGCGCGCAATGACATCGCGTGAAGTGGCGGGAGCGAGATAGCTTTCAAGATTCGTCGCGCCCGCCTGTCGCTCCTGCAGCGCCCGCTTGAGGCGGCGGCGCAACTCCGGCTCGGACTGCGGCTGCCCGCCGGTATAGGGATCGAGGATGAGATTGCCGCGATTGAGCTTGAGTTTCACCAGAAAATGGCCGGGGAACGACAGCCCATGCAGACGCAGTCCGAGCTGACGACCGATCTCGATGTAGAGGATCGACAACGTGATCGGTATGCCGACGCGACGCTCCAACACTTCGTTCAGATAGCTGTTGCGCGGGTCGTAATAGGCTTCGGTGTTGCCGCGAAAACCAAGTTCTTCGAACAGATACTGATTCAGCGCCACGACTTTCTGTTCGGCGAACGCGTCGACCGGACAGCGCCCGCGCACTACTTCAGCCATCGCTTCCAGCCGCGCCATCCAGGTGTTGGGCTGCACCTCGGGATACTCATCCTGCGCAATCAGGAAGCAGGCGCGGGCCAGACTGAAATGATCGCGCGTAACCAGCTCAGCGAAACGTTCGAGATTTGCCGTCACTACACCATTCTAAAAAAACGGCACCGACGTGAGCCGGCGCAATGCAGAGCGGGAACACCGGGGGCTTTCACCCGGCACGACGCAGAAAATCCTTGGGTCTGAAGCCTAGGGCCGCCAGCGCCCCGAAGTAGACCACCACACCCAGTGAAACCAAACCACCGAGCATCGCGACGCGATACTGCCACGTCGCGGTCATCCACCAGGTGGCCGGGCGATCCGCCACAAACAGGGCGCCCGCCATGACGATAATCGCCAGGGCAATCTTCAGCGCGAACTTCAACCACCCGGGCCGCGGCTGATAGATTTGATGCTGACGCAACTTGTGGTACAGCAGTCCGGCGTTCAGACACGCTCCCAAACCGATAGCAAGTGCCAGACCGGCATGACGCAGCGGCACGATGAAGATCAGATTCATCACCTGTGTGGCGCACAAGGTGAGTATCGCGATCTTCACCGGGGTACGAATATTCTGCCGCGCGTAGAACCCGGGCGCCAACACTTTCACCAGTATCAAGCCGAGCAGACCGACGCTATAGGCGATAAGCGCCTGACGCGTCATAGCGAGATCGGTGGCGTCAAAACGGCCGTAATGGAACAGCGTCGCGATCAGCGGAACAGCCAGTACCGCCAGCGCAGCGGCAGCCGGAAGCGCGAGCATCAACGTCAGGCGCAGGCCCCAGTCGAGCAGACTTGAATAATCGGCACGCCGGTCATCCGCATGACACTTTGCCAGGCTCGGCAACAAGATGGTGCCCAGCGCAACGCCCAGCAACCCAGTCGGAAACTCCATCAAGCGATCGGCGTAATACAGCCACGACACGCTGCCGGTCTGCAGAAAAGACGCGAAAATCGTGTTCAGCAGCAGGCTGATCTGCGCCACCGAAACGCCCAGCAGCGCCGGCCCCATCAACAGCAGAATGCGTTTGACCCCGGGATCGGCAAAGTCGAACCGTGGCCGCGGCAACATGCCCAAGCGCACCAACGCCGGAATTTGAAACGCGAGTTGCAGCACGCCACCAGCAAAGACCGCCCAGGCCAGCACCAGCACCGGCGGATCGAAATACGGCGTGAGAAACAGTGCCGCCACGATGAAGGACACATTGAGCAGCGTCGGCGTAAAAGCGGGAATCGCGAAGCGACTCCATGTGTTCAGCACACTGCCGGCCAGAGCAGTGAGCGAAATGAAGAGGATGTAGGGAAAGGTGATGCGCAGCATCGTGACCGTCAGGTTGAACTTGCCCGGCTCGTTGGCAAAACCCGGCGCACTGACATAGACGATGGCCCAGGCGCCGAGAATTCCGATCATGGTCACAATTACCAGCGACAGCGCCAACACGGTCGCGGTCCGATCGATCAACAGCTTCGTGTCCTGCTCGCCATGACGCTGCTTGTATTCGGCCAGCACCGGGACGAAGGCTTGCGAAAACGCGCCTTCGGCGAACAGGCGCCGCAACAGATTGGGAATGCGGAAAGCGACGAAGAACGCGTCGGTAGCGAGACCGGCGCCGAACACGCGGGCGATCAGCGCGTCGCGCACAAAGCCGAGAATGCGCGACACAAGGGTCATGCTGCTCACCGTGGCGAGCGCTTTCAGTAGATTCATAGTGCGGCCCGGCTGTCCCGGTACCGAGCGTGTCGGAAGACGCGCGATTATACGAGTCGGTCCGGTGCAACCATGAACCGCCTGCATCGTCGCCGCATTCGGAGCCGTCGGCCTTGCGCAAGGGGCCGGTCATCGCTAGAATGCCCGGCTTTGCCGAACCGGTTCCCTTTTTCATGGCCAACACCGCACAAGCGCGCAAGCGCGCGCGCCAATCCGAGTCGCAGCGCCAGCACAACACGGCTCTGCGCTCCGAATTCCGCACCGCTATCAAGAAAGTGAAGAAAGCGATTGCGGCCGGCGATCAAGCTGCCGCCCAACTCGTTTATCGCGAGTCGACCAGCGTCGTCGATCGCATCGCAGACAAGAAAATCATTCATAAAAACAAGGCTGGCCGTCACAAGAGCCGGCTTGCTGCGCAAATCAAGGCGATGGCCGCTTAAACGCCATCACTGCCCTGCTTTGAAAAAATGGCCTGCATTGCAGGCCATTTTTATTTGGCGCGCCGCGCTTGCCCCGATCGTCGACCCGCCCTCAATCTTCGGCACCGCCCAGTTCTTTACGATCAAACGCCCGCCCTGGCCGCACGATCAATTCGTTATCCCTGGCAAAGCGCGTGACAAACCGATAGGCACGGGCGTCGATCTCCGCCAGTCGCGCATCCACTACTACGCTCTTGATACCGCCCGACATGATCGGCCGCACATAGGGCGATGCCATCGCACGCGGCTGGCCGCCGAAAGGCGCCAGCACCCGACAGAGGCGCTCCGCCCAGTCATGCGGGCGGAAGCGCGCCCCTTCCAGGGTCTGTCCCACTATCACGAACTCGTCGGTATCGATCAGCATCAGGGCGGCTCCGATTGCCTCACTGGCCATCAGTAGTGAAAAAGGTCTCGAAAATTAAGCAGTTGCTTTGAATTGTGAATTTTCGTGTGTTTACATCTGTTTTTTGCTGTTCCCAGGGATCGAGACCCATGTCCAGCTTCCACACCATCAAGTATCGTTTCCGCATTCGCACGCGCCAGGGATTGGTCGTGGAGAAGCTCACGATTCACGGGCGGGACGAGGCCGATGCCGAACGTAAACTGCGCCAGATGTATCCGCATTGCGAGATTATCGAACGCAGCTTCCGCACCACGGCTGCTGTGCCGCGTATGCTCGCCATCCGCAGCGAGCCGAGCATTCTGCCGTCGCTGCGTAGCGAACCCGGCATGCCGGGCAAATAAGCGCGAAGAGCACCCGCAACACAGCGTCGCAAAGCAGCTCTTCCAACCGCGATGCGCCTCGTCAGGCGTGTCGTCGCCACAAATCGCTATGCTATGATTCGCGTCACTTGACGCACACGTATTCACGCGACAAGTCACTCAACCGGCGGCGCGAGCCGCCATTTGTTTTTGCATCGCTCCGGCTTCACACCATGACTTCGCACTTGATGAACACCTATAACCGCCTGCCCGTGTCCTTTGCTCGCGGAGAAGGCGCATGGTTATGGGATGAGGCTGGTAATCGTTATCTCGATGCGCTCGCCGGCATCGCCGTGTCCGGTCTGGGCCATGCCCATCCGGCGCTGGTTAAAGCCATCGCCGATCAAGCCGCACGCGTCATCCATACCTCGAACATTTACCAAATACGACGCCAGGAAGAATTGGCGGCGCGATTGTGCGCCCTGTCGGGGATGAGCGAAGCGTTTTTTTGCAGCTCCGGCTCGGAAGCGAATGAAACGGCCATCAAGCTCGCCCGGCTGTACGGCCATCTGAATGAAGTCCAGAACCCCGCCATCGTCGTCATGGAGCGCGCATGGCACGGCCGTACGCTTGCCACGCTCTCGGCGACGGGTAACCGCAAGGCGCAGGCCGGCTTCGAACCGCTCATGAGCGGCTTCATTCGCGTGCCTTATAACGATGCCAAGGCAGTCCAGCAGGCGGCCGAGAACAACCGCAACATAGTCGCCGTACTGTTCGAAGTACTGCAGGGCGAAGGCGGCATCAACGTCGC
>DATCWO010000095.1:0-24755 GCA_036566325.1 Burkholderiales bacterium
CGCGCATCGCCCATCTGCAATTGGCGGACAATCCCGGTCGGAACGAACCGGGCACCGGCGAAATCAACTACGGTTTCCTGTTCGACCACATCGATCGCATTGGCTACCAAGGTTGGATCGGTTGCGAATACAAGCCGAAGATGGAAACGGTTGCTGGGCTGGGCTGGGCGAAGCAGTACCTCGGTTGATCGGCTAACTGAAACACGGAGATCGCGGCGGGCACTGAGAACCGGAAGTAAGCGATTCGCTTTTTCCCGTGCTTTATGTTCGTGGCGGTCAAGCTTTAGATTTCAAGGAAAAAGGAAGACAACCATGAAAGTCGGGTTTATCGGCACAGGTATCATGGGCGCCCCGATGGCGGGCAATCTGATCAAAGGTGGTCACGAGGTTTATCTGTACGACGTGCGCCCCGTCCCCGCGGATCTGACGCAGGCAGGCGGCAAGGCGTGCAAGAGCGGCAAGGAAGTCGCGCAAAACGCCGACATCATTATCACCATGGTGCCGGATACCCCGCACGTGGAAGCCGCGTTGTTCAACAAGGACGGCGTTGCCGACGGGTTGACCAAAGGCAAGATCGTCGTCGACATGAGTTCGATCGCACCGCTGGAAACCAAGGCCTTTGCCAAGCGCATCAACGACCTGGGCTGCGAATATATCGACGCGCCGGTATCCGGTGGTGAAGTCGGCGCCAAGGCGGCAAGCCTGACGATCATGTGCGGCGGCAAGCAGGCCACCTTCGACAAGGTGAAACCGCTGTTCGAACTGATGGGCAAGAACATTACGCTGGTGGGCGATAACGGCGCCGGTCAGATCACCAAAGTCGCGAACCAGATCATCGTCGCGCTGAACATCGAAGCGGTCGGCGAAGCGTTGTTGTTTGCGTCCAAGGCTGGCGCGGATCCCGCCAAGGTGCGTCAGGCGCTGATGGGCGGTTTCGCCAACTCCAAAATTCTGGAAGTGCACGGCGAGCGCATGATCAAGCGGACGTTCAATCCCGGCTTCCGCATTGAACTGCATCAGAAGGACTTGAACCTCGCGCTGAGCGGCGCGCGTGCGCTTGGCTTGAGTCTGCCGGCAACTGCGTTGGCACAGCAACTGTTCCAGTCGTGCGCAGCGCATGGAGGTGCGGCGTGGGATCATTCGGCACTGGTGCGTGCGCTCGAAATCGCGGGCAACCACGAAATCGGCGCCATGAACGGCAGCGAAAAGCTCGACTGATTTTTCGCACTAGCAACAACTAAAAACGCGCGCTTGCCGTTCCGGCAGTGCGCGTTTTTTTATGCGCGCCTTGTTGCCGCCATTTCCGTTGGCGCCTCGACACTCTGTTGCCGCGCCAGCCCAAATGCGCCCTGTCACGCGCGTAATGTTAGAACGCAATAGCGCCGCTGATTCTCAAATTGCATCGAGTTCCGCAACTCGCGCATCGACCTGACAACAAAATGCACGGCGCGAGCACAGTGTTCGCAAAACGGGCCCGGTTTTCGCTGCGTGTCGTTGCGGTTCGCAGTTCAAAGCGGTCGTGCAAATGGAAGGTTCCGCGTTAATCGTTGTATATCCCTCCGCCTTACTGGGGTGGGAAGTCGTATCGCCGGGATGCGAAGAGCCGCCTTGCTTTGATGACCGCGCCAGCGCGGTCCAGCACGCCCGGCGCATTGCCGAAACTGTACGCCCCAGCCGCATTCAGATCGAAGACTGGTATGGCCACATCGAGTGTGAGTGGGTATTCGCAGTCGAGAATGTCACGGCGTCATGAGCGCTGTCGAAAAAATCGTGCGCCTAGGCAAGCCGCAAAGGCACGAACCGAACAAGCCTGCGCGTGTAAGCCGCGTCTGAGCGCCATTTTTTGCAAACGTTTCATAAGTCGCACTCGCCACCATAACGGTGTCCTGAGCAAAGCCGGCGGTGATTTTTTGCACCGCGGCACCGCCAAAAAATTACGAAACTTCGTCCGACTCACAGATGGGGCCGACGCTTCACCCTCTATTCGAGGAATGAGCCGGCGTCATAAGAGTCGTTTCTTCAATAAGTGAAAAACAAGGAACCCGACGTGTCCCGCTTTCATGCCGCGAAGGTAGTTGATACACACGATCCACAAGGCGAATTACGCCTGAAGCTGCAAGTCCCTGATGTGCTTGGCGATCGTGCGGTTTGGGCGTGGCCCTTCGTTGGCGGGCAACGGTTCAAGGCGCCAGCCGAAGGCGCCGGCGTGTGGGTGTGGTTTGAGCAGGACGATGTCGAGCGCCCGCTGTGGTTCGGCGTCATGCCGCGTTAGCGCCAAAGTTAGCACGCAGGACTGTCGTGTAAAAGTGACAGTACTTAATAAGTATCTATAATTCCTCCCCATAAGCGAAGCGAATAAATCGCTCACGGGGAGGTAGGGACATGAAGGCTGTATTACTGGCGGGAGCCACGGCGCTCCTGCTATCCGGTTGCGCAGGCGTGCTGCGCAGTCACGATTCCGAAATGAGCACCACGATGCAGTCCGCCATGAGCGGGCAGGTCGACACGGCGCTCGCGACGCTCGAATCCAATAACAAGAACGATAAGGACTTGCTCTATTTTCTGGAGAAGGGCGAACTGCTGCGCCTGAAGGGTGTTCATGCCGATTCGCGCGATGCCTGGCTTAGTGCTGACGAGTACATACGTCAGTGGGAAGACGAGGCGAAGAATAGCCCGGAAAAGCTGCTTGGCAATGTCGGCAGCGTATTGATCAACGATAAGACGCGCCGTTACGACGGTCAGGATTACGAGAAGGTCGCGCTCGCGTTCCGGATTGCGCTCAATCACGCCGTCCTTGGTGATTGGGAAAACGCCCGCATCGAAGTGCGCAAGATGCATGAACGAGAGGCGGTGATCGCGGAGTTCCGGGCCAAGGAAGTCGAGACGCTGAAACAGGAAGCCGAAGCAAAGAACATCAAAACCCAACTGGAAGATCTCAAGGGTTACCCCGTCGAGATGCTCGACAGCCCTGAAGTCGCCGCTCTGCGCAACGGTTACCAGAGTGCGTTCGGCCACTATCTGGCCGGCTTCGTATATGAGGTCCTCGGTGAGCCCGGTCTTGCCGCGGCAGGCTACCGCCAGGCCATCGAATTGCGCCCGGATGTGGCAATGCTCAAGGACAGCTTGGCCGGACTGGACCGGCGCGTGCGAAACCGGCGTACCAAGGCAACCGACACGCTGATTGTTGTCGAAAGCGGCAGGGTGCCGGCGCTGAAATCCGTCACGTTGCCGATCCCGGTGCCGGGGCCATACGGTTTTCAACTCGTTCCGACTTCGTTTCCAACCATCGATAAACCGCAGCCGGGTGCACTGCCATCCGCTATTCGTTTAGAGGCGGGTGCGACGCATGATCTGGCCACCATTACCAGTTTCGACAGCATGGCGCGCCGCGCGCTGAAAGACAATCTGCCCGGCGTGCTCGTACGCAGCACCATACGAGCAGTAGCCAAGGGCGCGATGCAACAGGCCGTGGCGAAGAGCGACAGCACCGGCTTCGGCGGACTGCTGATGATGGCGGCAAACTTCGTCACCGAATCGGCCGACGAACGGATGTGGCGCAGTCTGCCGGGCGACGTCGCGATCGCGCGCGTGGCACTGCCGCCCGGCAAGCACAGCGCGGAGCTGATCACCGCTCATGGGCCGCGCAAAGTCGAATTCGAAGTGCAGGGCCCGCATTCCATCATCACATTGCGCACGGCCGAATCGGGCAATGTCTTTCTCGCCGCGGCCACAACCCCTGCGTTGCCCGAGCCGAAAATCGCCCCGACCAACACGCAGGTAAAGAAAAAAACCGGTGTCAAGGCGCGTAATGCCGCCCGCGCCGCAGGCCGCTGAGGAGAAATGATGAAAAAAACACTGCTTGCGATGCTGCTCTGCCTGCCGCTTGTCGCGGGTGCACAAAGCATCGACTCGAAAATCGAACAGATGGGACTTATGGATCACATCAAAGTCGCCGCGCTGAAGAGCACGGTACGCGATGGCTTGCTCATGATTCAGATGGAACTCTACAACGACGAGCATCACCAGCAGGTCGCGCACTGGCGCGTGCGCTGGCTGGATGCAGACGGCTTCCAGGTCGGCGGTGACGAGCCTTGGAAGCAGGAACTGCTGCATGGCAAACAGCGCAGAACCTTCCAGACCGTCGCGCCTTCGCGGCGTGCCGCAAACTTCAAAGTCGAGTTGCAGAGTCCGGAAAACAACGCCTACCCGCAATCGTCGCACGACAACCAATAAGACAGAACGGAGAACACATATGAAGGCCCACTTGATCACCCTCGTCGGCATTTGCGCCGTCGTCAGTGGTTGTGCCACCAACTCGCCGATCGTCGGCGGCAACGTCCAGTACGGCGATGCCAAGGCGGTTGAAACCGTGACGAACGAATTCGGTTCCACCGACTTGCAGACCATGGCCGAAGCAATGACGCGTTCGATGCTGCAGTCGCGCGTTATTACTCGCGCCAAGGATCGACCGTTGGTGACCGTTGCGGATGTGAAGAACAAGACCGGCGAATATATCGACACGCGCGCCATTACCAATACCGTGCGCACGCAATTGCTGAAGAGCGGCGACGTGCGTTTCGCTACCGATATTGCGGAAATGAAAGGGCAGACCGACGAACTGGCGCGCCAGAATCAGTCCGGTCTGTACCAGAAGAGCAAGACCGCCAAGATGGGCAAGATGCAGGGCGCGCAGTATCGTCTCGAAGGTGAGATCACATCGATCGTCAAGCGCAGTTCCGACATCAAGGATGTGTATTACAAGCTGTCCATGATTCTGACCGATATCGAGTCTGGCACGATCGAGTGGGCGGAGGAAAAAGACATCCGCAAGACCTCGAAGCGCTAAGGGAGAGCATTAATGAAACGTCTGCTCTCCATGCTACTGCTCGGCCTGCCGTTGCTTGCGGCGGCGCAGCAGGCGCCACGCATCGCCGTGACCGATCTGGCGTACGAAGAACAGGTTGCCCGTTATTTTCAATACACCCGTTTTCAGGGCAAGAGCACGCATCGTGAAAGCGAGCGCTACGCCGATAGCGATTTTTCGTCGCGCGGCTCGGCCCGTTCTTCAAGAAGCAGCGAGGTCGATTACGAAAGTTTTTCGGGCGATATCGTCTATATCGAGCGTGGCGAACTGCGCAAATTCACCGGCGACATCAAGGGGGAACTGCTCAAGATCGGCGCATACAAGCTCGTCCAGGCCAAGCCGTATACCGCCAAGGAAAACGAAAAGTTGTACGACGTGATCGACCGCATCAAGAAGGGCTATTTTCCGAATGCCACCTATGTGCTGTTCGGTACGATCACCAGCATCGAACCGCGGCGCGAGTTGAATCCGGTGCAAGGCTCCAATGCGACATCGGCGACACTGGCGATGGAACTTGTCGCCGAGTTCAGTCTGATCGACACCAAGACCTATGAAGTGAAGGCGGCATTTTCGGCCATGGGCGAAGGGCAGGACATGCGCCTGCTTAATTCACCCGGACAGGTCGCGCATCTTTCCAAGGGCAAAGTAATGCGTGAAGTGTCGCAAAGCCTGGGCATCGATGTGGCGAATCAAATCGAGCAGCAGTTCAATCCCTCGGCAGGCAGGCGTTCGGTTGATCGGCATGATCGTGAGGAAGTACGCATCGAGCGACATGAAGAACGCGTAATCGAATATCGCTGAAGTGTCGCTGCGGTAGCGCTGCCCGATCGCAACATAAAAGCCCGCTATTCAGCGGGCCTTTATGTTTAAGCGCATGAATGCTCTAGTTGATGTACTGCAGAAAGAACATCGAACGTTCGAGGCCTTCGTGGAAATCCAGCGCCGCCTGTTTGTCGAGGTGAAAGCGTGTGGATTCGCCCCGCTCGTTACTGAGTGCCAGAATCATTTCCCCGTTCTCTATGGATAGCGCCAGTTGACCGGAAGCGCCGTTTCTGGCGCCATCCGATCCGGCGATCGGTACCTGCGCGTGATAATGCAGTGTGTCGTCCATGGTCGTCTCCCTGTGATGAGGATCGTCCGGATCTTGTTGCCCGTTTTGCTACCCGATACGCGGCGCAGCGCCACTAGGATAGAAATCATCGGGCGCGTGATCCGGATTGGTGTGCGCCGGCATGTGAAAAAGTCCCGGGTTACGGCGCGTTAGCGTGCCGCGCACTACCGTGCACGGCAGCATTGCAGGCTGGACCGACCGTCAGACCTTCATTGGAAGGATGACCATCTGCATGCCTTCAAGCTGCAGGCGACGCTGCATTTCGTAGGCGACTTGATTGTGCAGGAGGCGGATGTACCAGGGCTCGCGATCGAATACGAGCTTCGAAGTGAAAAACACCGCATTAGGAAATTCAGCACGGACGCGCTCGCACAGTTGCATCATTTCGTTGGCGGTATCGACCCCATAGGCATCGTAGTAAGTAGCGGCGATGCCGTTGCTGTGGCACAGGTTCACGTAGTAGCGCAGGTCCTGTACGGTGCGCGATTTCAGTGCCTCCAGCGCATCCTTGCCGCCGTAACTCTGCGCATCGACTTCACGGGCCGACAGGAATATGAAGTTCTTGTAGTGCTCGGGCCACAAACGGTTGACCCATAGCATCGCGTGCATGGCGCCGCCACGACTCGAGCCGACCATGAATGCCGCGGTCGGCGCGGCGGGGTCGAGTTCCGGCGCATGGGCCACGCTGCCGAAGTATTGCTCGCCGTACAGTTCATCGGCGACCTGCAGCTTGGCGCGCGTCGCCGCGTAATGCATACGAATCAGCAGCGAGGCGGCAACGACCAGACCGGTGATGACCAGCGTCGCCCAGCCGCCTTCGAGAAATTTCTCGACGATGGTGATCACCAGAATGCCGGCGCAAACCACGAAGCCGACGCCGGACAAGGCGAGGCGTCGGCGCCAGCGCGGATCGAAGCGGCTGCTGAACCAGAAGCGGCACAGTCCCGCGAGCGAGAGGGTGAACGTGAGGAATACGTTGATGCTGTAGAGCACGACCAGCATCGACACATCGCCGCCGGTGACGAGCAGAATCGCGGCTGCGGCGCCGGCCATCAGCACGATGCCGTTTTGCGTGACCAGCCGGTTGGACAGGTGACGGAATTGATGCGGCATCCACGAGTCCGCCGCCATGTTGGAGAGTACGGCCGGACCTCCGAGGAAACCCGTGTTCGCCGCGACGAACAGCAAGCCGCCTTCCAGTGCGAGCACCAGTGACAGAAAGGCGTGATTGGCGAATTCGCTTTGCCAGCCGAAGCTGGCGATGATGGAGGTGAACGTGACGGCGTTGAGCGTCTGACCTTCGACGTCATTCGCATCCCACAGCAAGTACAGGATGATGATGCCGCCGGCCATGAAGGACAGCGAGACGGCCATGTAGAACATGGTCCATTTGCCGGTTTTGACGCGCGGCTCAGCCAGCGCCTGAACGTTATTCGAGACTGCTTCGATTCCGGTATATGTGCCGCCGCCGAGCGAATAGGCGCGCAGGAATAGCGCGGCGACGAACATCCAGCCGTATTCCGTTGCCAGCCCTTGCGTTTCGGCCAATGTCGCCGGCACCAGTTCCGGTAAGCGTTCCGCGTGATCGATGATGCCGTAGATAATCAGAAACGCGTGCGTGACGATGAAGCCCACGAAAATGGGCAGCAGCATCTGGATCGATTCCTTCATGCCGCGCAGATTGAGCAGTGCGAGCACGCCGACGATGCCGAGTTCGACAGGAATTTTCATTGCGCCGATGTCGGGCGGCAGGAGCGAGAACAATGCGTCGATACCGCTCGCCACCGAGATGGCGATGGTGAGCACGTAATCGACGATCAGCGCGCTGCCTGACACCAGTCCGGCATACGGCCCGAGGAGGCGCGTGGCGACCTTGTATCCGCCGCCGCCGGAAGGAAACAGTTCGATGACCTGGTTGTAGGCGAGCGCGATGACGAAAACCGTCAGCGCCGTCAGCAGGGCGAGATAGAGGCCGAGGTGCTTGTGTTCGCCAAGTGCGAGAAAGGCTTCTGCCGGTCCGTAGCATGCGGAGGAGAGGCCGTCGGCGCCAAGGCCCACCCAGGCGAAAAAGGCGACCAGCGCAATCTGTTCGCGCGACGCGATGTTGAACGGGTCGAGCGGTTTGCCGAACAAAAAACGCCGTAGAAGAGGCGGGCGATTCACGGCTTGGGCGTTGTGTCCGGTGGGGTCAGATCTTTCTCGATCCGACGCGCGAACACCCGCATCTCCTTGGCGGCCTGTTTGTCGCCGCGCTTTTCGGCAACGACAATGCCTTCGCGGTAGGCACGTAACGCCTCTTCGCGCGCGCCTGTTTCGGTGAGCGCCTTGCCGAGCAGCTTCCATGCCGCGGAATGATTGGGGTCACGCGCAACCGCTTCGCGCAGATGCGTCGCCGCTTGTTGCGGATCGCCGGCTTTGAAATATTCGTTGCCGATGGAATAACGCAGCAGCGCGCCATCACGTGGCGTGTCGACGAGCTTGAGCAGATTGGCGAGGATGGGGTTGGTCATGAAGTTTCGATGCGACGATTGGCGCTTATGCGATCATCCCCCAATGCGCGCTGATCGAAGCATTTTTCGTGCTTGTGGCTTGCCGGGCCTGGTCGACCGGTGCAAGAAGGTGGTTGCCCTCTTGTGCAAGCGTTCCTAAGATTCCGGTCTAATGTCCGTCAGGGCGCAACATTATAGGCTTTCAATCTCATGGCAAAAACCACCATCAGCACGTCCGATGCGCCGGGGGCAATCGGCACCTACTCGCAGGCTGTGCGTAGCGGCGATACGCTTTACATGTCCGGACAGATCGGGCTCGATCCGCAATCGATGCAAATGGTCGAGGGCATCGAAGCGCAGATTCATCGCGTGTTCAAAAATCTGGAGGCGGTCGCGCGTGCTGCAGGCGCAACGCTGGCCGACGCGGTGAAGGTCAATGTCTATCTCACCGATCTCGGCAATTTCGCCAAAGTGAACGAGCTCATGGCGAATTATTTTCCACAGCCCTACCCCGCTCGGGCGGCGATCGGTGTAAACGCATTGCCGCGCGGTGCGCTGGTCGAGGCGGACGCGGTACTCGATCTGTCGCGTTGAGCGCAGCGGCCAAACCACGCGCAGCGCGAGACGTGCCGCAGGCCGACGCAGGCGTATTGTCGAGCGCGGCGCCGGCCCTGTTGGCCAAGCTGGCGAAGCTCGGCATTCAGCGCGACTTCGACCTGGTGCTGCATCTGCCGTTGCGATACGAGGACGAAACGCGGTTGACGCCGATCGCCGCCGCGCGCAACGGTATTCCGGTCCTGGTTGAAGCCGAAGTGTTATCGACTGAAGTGATGTTTCGTCCGCGCCGGCAATTGGTCAGCAAGCTGCAGGACGACAGTGGAATTCTGTACGCGCGCTTCCTCAACTTCTATCCCAGTCAGCAGAAGGCGCTGGCGCCCGGCAAGCGCGTACGCCTTTATGGCGAGGTGCGCCCCGGATTTTTCGGCGGCGAAATGGTGCATCCGCGCTTTCGTGTATTGAGTCGCGAGGAAGCACTGCCCGATACACTGACGCCGGTCTATCCGACCACCGCCGGGCTGGCGCAATGGCAGTTGCGCAAATACATCGAGTTGGCGTTGAAACGCATGCCGCTTGACGAAACCTTGCCCGATGTAGTGCGCACGCGGCTGGCGCTTGTCGACTTCGATGCATCGGTGCGGCTGTTGCACTGCCCGCCGCCCGATGTGTCGGCCGCGGCACTGGAAGAGCGCGGCCATCCGGCGTGGCGGCGCATCAAATTCGATGAGCTGCTCGGTCAGCAGTTGTCCATGCGCGCGCACTATCGCGCCCGGCGCGCGCAAAAGGCGTTCGCGCTCACCGCGAACAACGCGTTGGGCGAAAAGCTTTTGCAATCCTTGCCGTTCACCCTGACAGCGGCGCAGCAGCGCGCATGGCGAGAGATCAGGCACGATCTTGCCCAGACGCATCCGATGAATCGATTGCTGCAGGGCGATGTCGGCAGCGGTAAGACTATCGTTGCGGCGCTGGCGGCATTACGCGCTGTGGAGCAGGGTCGGCAGGCGGCCGTCATGGCGCCCACTGAAATTCTCGCCGAGCAGCATTACCGCAAATTTCATGAATGGCTGACGCCGCTCGGCGTAACGGTCGCGTGGCTGTCGGGCAGCCAGAAAACCGCTGAGCGAAAACGCACCGCGGCAGCCATTGAAGCGGGCGAGGTGCAGGTTGCGGTCGGTACGCACGCCTTGTTTCAGGACAAGGTCGCCTTTGCCGATCTCGCCGTCGTCATCGTCGATGAGCAGCATCGTTTCGGCGTGAAGCAGCGACTCGCCTTGCAGCGCAAGGGCGGTGCCGATGGCGCGACGCTGCCGCACCAGTTGATGATGAGCGCCACGCCCATTCCGCGCACGTTGTCGATGAGCTACTACGCCGATCTCGATGTATCGGTGATTGATGAATTGCCGCCCGGCCGCACGCCAGTCGTGACCAAGCTGCTGGACGATGCACGTCGCGCCGAAGTGGTCGCGCGCGTGCGCGAAGCCTGCCGTGCCGGTCGGCAGACCTATTGGGTGTGTCCGCTGATCGAGGAGTCCGAAGCGCTTGAACTGCAGACTGCCATCGATACCTATGAAGCCTTGCGCGCCGAATTGCCGGACTGCAAGGTGGGTCTCGTGCACGGCCGCCTACCGCCGCAGGAAAAGGCGGCGGTGATGGACGCGTTCAAGCGCGGCGAAGTGCAGCTGCTGGTTGCGACCACGGTGATCGAAGTCGGCGTCGATGTGCCGAATGCTTCGCTGATGATCATCGAGCACGCCGAGCGTTTCGGTCTGTCGCAACTGCATCAATTGCGTGGCCGGGTCGGGCGCGGCGCGGCGGAAAGCGTATGCCTGCTGCTGTATCAAAAGCCGTTGTCGGACACCGCGCGTCGACGCCTGAGAATCATTTACGAGCATACGGACGGTTTTCGCATTGCGCACGAGGATTTGTTGCTGCGCGGGCCCGGCGAATATCTCGGTGCGCGTCAGAGCGGCCTGCCGCTGTTGCGCTTCGCCGATCTTGCCCTCGATACCGATCTGCTCGACGCAGCGCGTGTGGTTGCGGACGAGTTGCTGCAGACGGCGCCCGATGCCGCCGCGCGCCATGTCGCCCGCTGGGCCGCCGGCCGCGCCGAACTGATGCAGGCCTGAGCGCCGTTTATCGACGACAATTAGGAATGTCTGATGAGACACTGAGGATGGCCGCAAGTGCGGGACTGCGAAGGGCGGAGCAGGCTCCATCGGCTTCATCGATGGATGCGACCCCGCAGCGGGTTGTGATGGGCCGGTTCATTCGCAGTCCTTCATGTGCCTTTGCGGTCGCATCCCCTGAAGGGGCCCCTGTTCCACGCGCCGGCACATGGCTGTACGAGCGAGGGCAAAGCAACCAACTGCTTATGCCACACGAACTCGCGATCGCGCGGATCAAAAAACCTTTATTAAAGCTTCTATAACGCCCCATGAACGTCGTCGCTCTCAAACATCGGATCGATCTGTACGAGCGCCTGATGCGCCTCGACAAACCGATCGGCATCCTGTTGCTGCTGTGGCCGACGCTGTGGGCGCTGTGGATTTCCGCGGCGGGTTCGCCGCACTGGGCGATGGTGCTGATCTTCGTCGTCGGCACGGCGTTGATGCGTTCGGCAGGTTGCGTGATGAACGATATGGCCGACGCCGAGTTCGATGCGCATGTGGAACGCACGCGTGAACGTCCGCTCGCGACAGGCCGTGTCTCGAAGCGCGAAGCGGCAATGCTCGCGGCTGCGCTGGCATTGACGGCTTTCGTGCTGGTGCTGTTTCTCAATCGGCTGACGATCATGTTGTCTTTCGTCGCGTTGTTTCTTGCCGCGACCTACCCGCTGACAAAGCGTTTTTTCGCTATCCCGCAGGCTTATCTCGGCATCGCCTTCGGTTTCGGTATCCCGATGGCTTTTGCCGCCCAGACGAACAGCCTGCCGGTGCTCGCGTGGTGGCTGTTGGCAGCCAACATTTTCTGGGCGATCGCTTACGACACGGCCTATGCGATCGTGGATCGCGACGACGATCTCAAGCTCGGCTTACGCACGTCGGCGATCACTTTTGGTCGCTTCGATGTCGCGGCGATCATGCTGTGCTATGCGGCGATGCTGGCGATCCTGGTCGGCGTCGGCGCGTATCTGGATTTCGCCTGGCCCTATTACGCCGGGCTCGTGGTCGCAGGGGCGTTGATGGTCTATCACTACACGCTGGTGCGCACGCGCGATCGTGCGCAATGCTTCAAGGCTTTTCTGCATAACAACTGGGTCGGCTGCGCAATATTCGCCGGCATCGCTGCGCAGTATCTGCTGCGCGCATAACGAGGAAGCAGAACATGAACTATCGTGACCTGCGCGACTTTATTGCGCAGCTCGAAAAGCGCGGCGAACTGAAGCGGGTGACTGCCGAAGTGTCGCCGCATCTCGAAATGACCGAGATCTGCGACCGCGTGTTGAAAGCGGGTGGCCCGGCCATTCTGTTCGAGAAGCCGAGCGGCCATTCGATGCCGGTGCTGGCCAATCTGTTCGGCACGCCGCAGCGTGTGGCGCTCGGCATGGGCGCCGAGTCGGTCGAATCGCTGCGCGAAATCGGCAAGCTGCTCGCGTTCCTGAAGGAGCCGGAGCCGCCCAAGGGTTTCAAGGATGTGTACGAGCGCTGGCTGCCGATCGGCAAGCAGGTGATGCACATGGCGGCCAAGGAAGTATCGAAGGCGCCGTGTCAGGAAATCGTGTGGGAAGGCAACGATGTCGATCTGAGTCGTTTGCCGATCCAGACTTGCTGGCCGGGCGATGCGGGGCCGTTGATCACCTGGGGTCTGGTCGTCACGCGCGGGCCGCACAAGAAGCGGCAAAACCTCGGCATCTACCGGCAGCAGGTCATCGCCCCGAACAAGGTGATCATGCGTTGGCTTGCGCATCGCGGCGGTGCGCTGGATTTTCGTGAGCATTGCCTCGCGCATCCGGGCCAGCCTTTTCCGCTTGCGGTCGCGCTCGGCGCGGACCCGGCGACGATTCTCGGTGCGGTCACACCTGTCCCCGATACGCTATCCGAATATCAATTCGCCGGCTTGCTGCGCGGCGCACGAACCGAGGTGGTGAAATGCATCGGTTCGGATTTGCAGGTGCCGGCGTCGGCCGAGATCGTGCTGGAGGGCGTGATTCATCCGGACGAGACCGCTCTGGAAGGGCCGTTCGGCGACCACACCGGTTATTACAACGAGCAGGATCGTTTTCCGGTCTTCACCATCGAGCGCATCACCATGCGCCGCGATCCGATCTATCACTCCACTTACACCGGCAAGCCGCCGGACGAACCCGCCGTGCTCGGCGTGGCGCTGAATGAAGTATTCGTGCCGATTCTGCAAAAGCAGTTTCCGGAAATCACCGATTTCTATCTGCCGCCCGAAGGCTGTTCCTATCGCCTTGCGGTGGTCAGCATGAAAAAACAGTATCCGGGCCACGCCAAGCGCGTGATGTTCGGTATCTGGAGTTTTTTGCGTCAGTTCATGTACACCAAATTCATCATCGTTACCGACGACGATGTGGACGTGCGCGAATGGAAGGAAGTGATCTGGGCGATGACCACCCGCGTCGATGCGACGCGCGATACGGTGCTGGTCAACAACACGCCGATCGACTATCTGGACTTCGCCAGTCCGGTATCCGGGCTGGGCTCCAAGATGGGCATCGATGCGACCAACAAGTGGCCGGGTGAAACGAATCGGGAGTGGGGCCGCCCCATCGCCATGGATGAGGCGGTCAAGCGTCGCGTGGACGAATTGTGGTCGCAGTTAAATTTGTGACGAAGCGATTTTGTCGAGCGTCTCGCGCGACAGGCTGCGGCCGGTAAGGATCTCCGCCGTATGTTCGGCGAAGGCGTTGTAGAGATAGTTCATACGCTCGTGGTCGGTGCCGAACGGGCCGCCCCACGCATAGGTCGATTTCACGCTGACGCGATCGATCTCCTGGCCGCTTGGATCGCGCACGATGACTTCGCCCACGATGCGGTCTTCGCCGGCGAGGAAGCCCATCCATATCGAGGCGCCGCTGGAGCGTGCGCGGATATCGTTGATAACGATCTCGAGGCTGGGCAGATGGCGGTCCGAAGGTTTGCCGAGCATGTCGCGCGCTTTCAGATTGCGTTTCATGGCGCCCAGCACCCGACCGGGTTTGATACTGTCGTTGTAATAAAGCTGACCCTGTACCTCCGGAGTCAGGGTGACGTGCACGGCCTGCACTTGCGCCGCGTCATGGGCCAGCGGCGGCACGGCCTGCACTTGGGCCGCGCCATTGGCCAGCGGCGGCTCGGCATTGCTCTTGCGGGCCGCATCGGAAGCGCAGCCTTGAATGAGGGCGAAGAGGCATGCAACGACTGCAAAACGGAGAAAGTTCATCATCGGTTTCCTGTTAGTGCGGAAGTGCACAAAGCGAGGAACGATTCTAAGGGCCGTCCACGACATGCATGTGCGGCATCCTTGGCATAATCCGGCGCAAGTTCAGACGATGTGAATAATTACGGCCCGGCGCCGCCACGAACAGGAGAAGAGTACGGTGGAAGACATCCAAGAAAAGAAGCTGAAAGACCTGACCCTGCTGGTCTATGTGCTACAGGCTGTCGGATTATTTATCGGTCTGACCTGGATTGCCGCGGTGATCGTCAATTACGTCAAGCGCGATGAGGTGCGCGGGAGCTGGTTGGAATCGCATTTTGATTGGCAAATCAAAACCTTTTGGGTGGGGCTGGCGGGTTTCATCGTAGGCTGGATCACTTTTTTCATCTTCATCGGCTGGCTTATCCTGATCGCCGTGGGAGTGTGGGGAATTTATCGCATCGTGAAGGGCTGGCTCGCACTCAATGATCGGCAGCCGCTTCCTTCAACGCTGATCTGACACACCGGACGCGGGGGAAACGGGATGGCTGAGCAACGAGACGTCGTGACGGTGGATAGCGAAGGGCGTATCGAGCCGATGTCCTCGGTCGTCACGGTCGCTGCGATTGTTTATGCGCTGCATAGCTTCGCCATCGTCGTCGGCATAGTGGGAGCGGCAACCGTGCTAGGCAGTTTTCTGGGCAGTATTCCGTCCATTGCTGCGGTGATCCTGAACTACGTCAAGCGCGGCGATGCGCGTGGCACCTGGGCCGAGTCGCACTATCGCTGGCAGATCCGCACCTTCTGGTATGCGTTGTTGTGGGCAGTGATTGGAACGATCCTTGTCTTCACGATCGTCGGGGCGGTTATCGGGTTTCCGGTATTGATCGCGCTGACGCTCTGGTTGATCTATCGCATCGCGCGCGGCTGGTTGCGCCTGGGCGATCACAAACCTATGTATGTGTGATGAAAGCGCACACGACAATTCGCCTCGTCTTTGCAGCCGCTGCATTGTCGTGTGCGGTTGCGCAGGCGGATGTCTACTCCATGGTCGACGCCGACGGCCGGGTGCGTTTTTCCAACGTGCCGAACGATTCGCGCTACAAGCTCTATATGCGCGAACAAAGCGCGCCTGCCGACAAGGCAGACCGGGTGCGCGTGACGCTTGATAAACGCTTGCCGGGCGGCGGTCTTTTTGCAAACCCGGCTTTGCAGCGCCGTCCGTATCACGCGCATGTCCTTGCTGCGGCGAAAGCCAACGATCTTGACCCCGCGCTGATTCATGCCGTCATTACGGCCGAATCCAACTACAGTCCGATGGCGGTGTCGCCCAAAGGCGCGATTGGGCTGATGCAGGTGATGCCGACCACCGGCGCGCGTTTCGGCGTTACCGCAAAAGCGTTGCGTCAGCCGGACACGAATATCCGTATTGGCACGCAATATCTCGCCTGGTTGCTGGATCGCTTCGATGGCGATGTCGAGCTTGCGCTGGCGGGCTATAACGCCGGGGAAAACGCGGTGCTTCGCCATGGCCAGCGCATTCCGCCCTACGCCGAAACGCGCGCTTACGTGCCGCGCGTGATCGGCTACTACGAGCAGTTGCGCGGCAATCGATACGTGGCCGCCAAGCGTTGACCCCGGGCGCGAAGTGCGTCAGCGTCCCGCGCGCGGGGCGCGCGCCGGCTCAACATACTCGTGCAACCATTTCAGCAACGCATCCTGCGCCGGCTGGCTGGCGCCTGCGTTGGGATGATTGACGATGAACGCGAATGCCAGTCTGCGGCCGTCATGGGTGTGCACGTATCCGGCGAGGCTGCGCACGTCAGCCAGCGACCCTGTTTTGACGTGTGCCTGACCGGCGACGGATTCGTCACGCAGTCGGCGTCGCATTGTGCCGTCTGCGGCCACCAACGGCAGCGAAGCGATGAATTCGGGCATGACGGGGCTGCGATAGGCGGCGACCAATAACTCGACCAGACTCGCTGCGCTGATGCGCTCGACGCGCGACAGACCAGCGCCGTTTTCCAGCAGCAGTTCCGGCATTTCGAGTCCGCGTTGCGCCAGCCAGGCGGTTATCAATTGTGCCGACGCTTCGTAGCGGCCAGGGGCCTGCCCTTTCTCCGCCGACAACGTCAGGAAGACCTGCCGCGCGATGATGTTGCTGCTGTACTTGTTCATGTCGCGTACGACTTCGGCCGCAGTCGCCGATTCCACCGTGGCGAATGGATCGCCGGGCGGCGCCAGTCCTTCGCGAACCGATCCCGCCAGCGTGCCGCCGAGTTCCTGCCACATGGCGTGGAACATCCCCCACGCGTACTTCGGACCCGACAGCAGCGACAGCGCCCAATAGCGTTCGCCGCAACTGGCGGGCATCGTGCCGCTGAAACGCACGTTCACACCGTCGCTTTCTTCGGCCACCAGCCGGGTCAGTCCGGCGCGCCAATCGCCGCAGTCACCGTTAATCGCCACGACGTTGTTTTCGAGTTTCAATTGCGCCAGCGGCGGTTGAGGAAAGACGCTCACCCGTCCGGTCGTTGCGTCCGGCGCGAAACCGAAGCGCACGGTTTTGAAGTTGAGCAACAGCGCATCGGCACCCACGTTGTAAGGCCGCAGCGGTTCGTTGTCGAACTCGGCGGCATCATGCGGGCCCGCGTCGAAGTAACTGCGATCAAGCACCAGATCGCCGCGAATTTCGCGCAGTCCGCGCGCGCGCAAGGTGTGCAGCAGCAGCCAGAACCGTTCGACGGTGAGCTTCGGATCGCCGTAGCCCTTCAGGATCAGGTCGCCGTGCAACACGCCGTTCTGGAGCGGGCCGCCCAGATAGACTTCGGTGCGCCAGGTATAAGCCGGGCCGAGCAATTCGAGCGCCGCGAACGCGGTAACGAGCTTCATCACCGAGGCGGGGTTCATGGCTCGATCGGCGTTGACCGCGAGCAGCGGTCTGCGCGCGGTCACATCCTGCACCGTCAGCGCGACGTCGGAGGCGGGAATGCCGGCACGCACTAGCGCCTGGGCGACGGGGGCAGGGAGCTTCGCATACGCCACGGCGGGGAGCAGGCACAGCAGAACCAGCGCGGCGACGAAGCGACGAATCATGAGATGTGAATCGTGGAAGGTGGCTTGAAGTATGCCACCGGTGCCCAGGTGAAAAGGCAGCTTGAATTGTGAAACGGGTGATCGGAGGTTTATTTATTAACGCAGCAACTGACACTCCAGTTTGCGCAACTGCTGCTCCAGCATTTCGATGCGATCGAGATAAGTCAGCGCGAGGGCAAGGCCGTTGCTGTCCAAATCGAAAGCACGCTGCAGGCGCG
The DNA here is from genome assembly GCA_036566325.1 of Burkholderiales bacterium. GTDB lineage: Bacteria > Pseudomonadota > Gammaproteobacteria > Burkholderiales > SG8-39 > ZC4RG42. The sequence goes on from DATCWO010000095.1 coordinate 17,695, forward strand.
CGGCCTGCCGTGCCTTGACGATGCAGCGCGCGCTGAACAGCAAATCGTTGGCGTGATGGCGCGGTTCGAATACGCCGAATTCGACGAGCTCGACGATCTGCCGTTCCTCCAGTCCCGATGCCTGGGTCAATTCGTCGAGCGCGATGTAAGTGTCATCATCGAGAAAATAGAGTGACGTGGATGTCATGCGGCTCCTCCACGGTCGGCGCGCGGATCGAAAGCGGAGATCTTGCGCAGCTCTTCGTATAGCGCTTTCTCACGATCGGACAGCTTGGTCGGCGTAACGATCTGCAGCACGCAGTACAGATCGCCGGCGCCGCTGCCCGGTTTGGGCAGGCCCTTGCCGGTCAGCCGCAGTTTCTGGCCCGAACGGCTGCCGGGGCGAATGTTGAGATTGACCCGACCGTCCAGCGTCGGCACTTCGATCTGCGCGCCGAGCACCGCTTCCCATGGCGCAATGGGCAGTTCGAGGTAAAGATCGTGTCCCGCCGGTCGGAATAGCGCGTGCGGGCGCAGCTTGATGTTCAGATAGAGATCGCCCGCCAGACCGCCGCCAACCCCGGGGCCGCCCTTACCCGGCACGCGCAACCGCTGGCCATCCACCGCGCCTTTCGGAACGCGCACGCGCGTTTTGCCCGCGCTGCCGCGCATGCTGCCCGCGCTCATCGATGGTGCTGAAAGATTCAACTCCACCTCGGTGCCGCGGGCGGCGTCTTCCAGCGTGAGCGGAGCTGTCGCTTCGTAATCCTGCCCCGGCATCTTGAAACCGCGCCCGGCGTGCGCGCCGCCCGATCGTCTGCTGTAGCCGCCGAAGTGCGCGAACAGGTCGCCCAGATCGAAGTCCTCGAAGCCTTCGCGACCGAAGCGCGTTTCCCAGTCCTGCGACGGACGAAAGTCTTCGCCCGGGCGATAGCTGCCCAACTGGTCGTAGGCGGCGCGTTTCTCGGTGTCGGACAGCGTCTGGTAGGCCTCGGAGACTTCCTTGAACTTCTCCTCGGCGCCGGCCTCCTTGGACACGTCGGGATGGTATTTGCGCGCCAGCTTGCGATAGGCCTTCTTGATGTCGGCCTCGCTCGCGCCGCGCTCGACGCCCAGAATGGCGTAGTAGTCCTTGTATTTCATGGCAGCGCGCAGTGGTCAGCAGTCATGTCTTCCAACATGCGCGCGCTTGCGGCGTTTATCAAGGCCATCGCGCGCCGACTTCGGCATCGCGGCGCCCCGAAAAAACAAAGGCCGGAACAAGTCCGGCCTTCAGGAGACCCCGTCCGCTTGAACGCGGCCGGATGAGTGGGTGATTTCAGCTTGCTGCCGTTCGACCTTGCGTCGGGGAATGGCTCCCCCGCAGCATGTCGAAACCTCAGGCAGCAAGGTTCACCTTGGTGTGGCGGCGGTTGATCAACGCGCGACCGAGGCCATTGCCGCTGGCGAGTACCAGACCGTATACGACCATTGCGATGCCGACCGCTTGCAGTACGACAGATACGATTTCCATTTTCCGCTCCTAGTAGGACAGCACCGTGCTGCCATGGAACGTATTCTGGACAAGTCACTTGTGCGGCGCAAAATGAATTACTGCATCGCACCATAAGTAACTCATATCTGCTTCACTTATGGGCGTGTGTCCCGTATTACTTCGCCTTCGATGACGCGGCCGTTCGATGTCGGCGGAACCTGTCCGAAGGAGGCATAGCCGGCTGAACCCTGTTCACGCATGCGTTTGCGCAACTCGCGGGTTTTCCACCACAACCGGCCCCAGATGAGGAGCCCGACCGTTAGTGCGGTGGCGAATAACAGCGCGGAGAACATCAGCGCCACGAGCAGCAGCACGGCACCCATGGCAAAGGTCAGAATTTTGGTCATAAGGCCCGGCGCGCCGGTATTGCCCGTCAGGCCTAATCGCTGTTCATTCATTCGTATCGCTTCCTTTTGCGCCGGGGTCGGCGCGGGTCGTGTGTCGGCAAATTGTACGGGGTTGGTGGCGGCCAAACGGATTCGGTTCCCTTGGGGGCAAATCCGCCGGCGCAGCATCCCTATGCGGTCGTTGTTACCCACAGGTCGGCAGTCTCCGGATACAGGCGCGACAGCAAGTCGCGCATCGCCGTAGTGAGAATAGGTTGAAGTTCACGCTCGGTTTCGTCGCGCGTTGCGCCTGCGGCTGCGCGTTGCCACGCCATGTCGAGGACGTGGCGATGGGCGTCAATTACTTCGTCGACCAGCGATCGCCAGTGCGGCGGATTCTCGCCGGCGACCCAGTCGCCGCGCCCGCGCCCGAAGTGCGCAACGGCCAGATAGCGCAACAGTGCCGTTTTAAAACACTCGGTCAGATATTCGGCCGACCAGCCGACGGTGCCGTTGTCCGTTCCGCGCGCCAGGTTGTAAGCGCGTGCGGCGCCGCCCGCGCCAAGCGCACCCAGTACACCGCCGATCAGTGCGCCGGCGCCGAAAGTGAATCCGCCGGCGGCAAGATCCGCCGTAAGCCCGCCCAGTGCACCCGATGCCAACCCGCCGATTACGCCTGATTTGCCCACATCCGCCGGGCGGCTCATGTTGAATTGCGTTGCCATACGCGCGTGAATTTCATCGGCAGCGTGACCCGAGAGATCATGCAGCGCGATCAAGCGATCGGTGGCGTTGCGCACGGCGTCGTCGAGATGTGTTGCGAGCGTTTGCATGGCGCGCTCGGCGACGGGATCGGAGCGTTCGTCGCCGATAAAGAGCGAGGTGAGCCAGCGTCCCGCCTGATCCTTCAGACTCGATGGCGGTAACGTTTCGCGATCCGTTGCCGTGACCGCGAGCTGCGCGCTCAACGCGCGCGCCGATGCATCGAACACGGCCAGATTGCGTGCGCGCCAAGCGGCGCGTAGGCGGGCAAAAGCATCGCGCTGTATTTGCGGCAACACCTTGCCCACCGCGTCCAGCAATTCGTCCTCTTGCGTCCAGCAGCGCGCGAACGCATCGAGTGCGAGTACGCCGCGCACGCAGGAAAATGACGCAAGATGCGCGCGCCATGCGGTTTCGTCCGCGGCTTCCGCGGCGGGCTCACGCGGCGGGCCGGTCTGATTGAGTAGCAGCAAAATCGGCTTGTCGAGCCAGCTGAGGATCTGCATCTCGATGTCGACATAGCCGGCTGAAGCAGGATCTTCGGCCGCGCTGACCAGATAGAGGATCACGTCGCTCTGATCGCGCGCCGCGCGGATCGCCTGCTGACTGCTGTAGAACGGTCGATCGACGATGCGATCCCATACTTGCGTCAGCAGCCAGCCGAGGGGGTTTGCGCTATTGCGCAGGCGCTTGAGTAGCCGCGCGCTGTCGCCGAACCCGGGCGTGTCCCATAACAGCAGCACGTCGCCCTGCGGCGTATCGATGAGGCGCTGCGCTTCGGCGAGATCGGTGACATGGGGTTGATCGCGCACTTCGCCGATATCCCGCCGCAGCAGCGTGCGGGCAAGCGTGGTCTTGCCCACATTCGTATGTGAGACGAGGCTGAGCTGAATCGTCGCGGGCGTGCTTGGCATCGGTTCAGTTCGTCGGTTGCCACAGCGCGTTGCGCAGGCGCTCCGCCTTTTCCATATCGCCCGGAGCGATTTCCGGCGGACCGAGATCGATGAAACACGCGGTCAATCCGTGCGCGGCGATGAAGCTGCGCCAGCTTTCCCGGCGCTCGGCCAGGCGGTTGGCACCTGAGGTCGTCATGCGCGCGGCGAAAGGTCGCCCGTCCACCAGCACAAGCAGGCGCGTGCGGCTGCCCGATCGCTGCAGCCGGTCACGCGTGCCGGCGATGATGATGCCGTGGTTCTCGTCTTCCGGCGTTGCGGCGAGATTGAACAGCAGCACAACAATGTCTGCGCTGCCATCGCCGTACTCGGCCAGTTGTTGTAGAAAACGCTCTTCCTCGCCGTAACGCGTGCCGGCATGCAGCGTAATGACGAGCGATTCGCCGAATGCATTCGACAGCAGGCGTCGCAGCGCGGCCGTCGCGCCGCCGAATGGTTCGTACGCGTAGGGCATCACGGCGACGACACTGTGTCCGCCATTGATGACGCCGAATGCGGTGCGGTAATAGGCGGCCAGCGACGGCGGAACCGTTACATGCAGCGTGTGGCGCAAGATCGTCGTGCTCTGCATCAGGGCCAGTGCTACCCGCGGCACGATGACGAAGACGATGGTGGTCGCGGCGAGCAGGTGAATCCAGCGCGCGGCGCTTTCACCGCCGGTGCCGTTGACGATCCGAATGGCGGCAATGTGCGCCTCGTCCGGAATCCCGATGCCGGTCAGCGCGGATGCCGGTGCGTAGATCAGCGCAAGAAGCGCCCGCACCTGTCCGGCATCGAGAAAAGTGCTTTCCCATCCGGCGCGGTAATCCAGCACGATGCCGCGTAAGTACAACCCCATCACGAGGCCGACGCCGATTGCGGCGGCACACAGATGCAGCAGTCGCGCGGCCCGCGCAATCCACAGCGCCCTTGTCGCGGCGGTCCATTCGCCAAGGAAACGTCCGAGCGCTTCGGCGAGTACCGCGTTGAACGCGGCCGATTTCGCAATCAGACGCTTGAAGCGGCTTGCCGCGACGGCAACGAGCAGGCTTGCAAGCGAAGGCGGGCGGCGCGTCTTGCGCTGGAACGACCTGATGCCGTTGATTGCCACGGCGACGTACACGGCGAGATTCCACAGGATCAGACCGAGCAACGGGAAGGCGACGATGTCGATCCTGCGGCCGCCATCCAGCGTGGAGAACGAAAGGCCGACGAACAGGCTGACCAGAATCAGCAGCCCGCTCGCCAGCGCAGTGCCGCGCAGCGCCAGCACGGCCTCGACGAATGGATAACGGGTTACGACCTGTCGCATGAGGATGCCGGCCCGCGCCGCGAGTACACGCAATGCTTTCGCATCGAGCGGAGTGGCGTCTGCGACGGCTCGGTCGTCGGCGCCGCGCAACGCTTCTCTTGTCGCAGCGGCGCGATCCGCCGGCGGAATCAGGGTGCCGGCGCGATCGGATTCCTCGATCGCCTTCATCATCAGCACCTTGCGGAGGGCGTCTTCTCGCATGAATCGCGATACGGGCGCGATTGCCGCGCCGGGTTGTGTGTACGTCGCGATTATGGCGGCCTTTCAAGGGCAGCGGCACGAGCAGTTCGTCGGTCTATGTCTTGGTGCTTCGTGATTCCGGCGCCGCTTCACAGGTGGCACGCGCGGACAATGGATTACTTCAGCGGCGTCAGCCCGGTGCGGCCGCCACTTCCAACGCCGACAGCGACGCCACCAGATCGGCGAAACGCTCTCCTTGCACGACCACGTGATCGCGGAGTTGTTGCGCTGCGCGCTCTCCATCGCCGGATGTGATCGCTTCGATGATCGCCGCATGCTCGGCGAACGAGTTGCTCATGCGGTTGCGGACTCGCAATTGCAGCCGTCGATAGGGGCGCAAACGCCGCTGCAATGCGATCGCCTGCTCTTCCAGGAAGCTGTTGTGGCTGGCGGCGTAGATCGCCTGATGCAGCGTTTCGTTGCAGTGATAGTACAAATCGCAGTCGCTGTGGCTGCGTGCCTGTTCGCACGCCGCATGCGCATCGTTCAGCTTCTGGAGGTCCGCCTCTGTCATGCGGCGCGCCGCCAGGCGCGCGCACATGGCTTCGAGTTCGGCCATTACTTCGAACATCTCCCAGAGCCGTTGCGGCCCGACTTTGGCGACGATCGCGCCACGCCGCGGCCGCAGTTCGATCAACCCCATGGGCGCGAGTTGAATCAGCGCCTCGCGGACCGGGGTGCGCGATACGCCGAATTCCTCGGCCAGCACGACCTCGTCGAGCTTGCTTCCAGGGGCGTAGACCCCGGTGGCAATCTTCTCTTCAATGGCTTCCGCGAGCAGGTCTGAGCGCTTCGATGACACGGTGTCCCCTTTGCATCGATAGTACAAAAATAGATCAAACAAATGTAATCGTTGACCGTTTGTATGCGAATTCTGTAATGTTGCATACACGCTGAAGGAAGGCGGCTAGGCCCGAGCGGGCCACAACATCGATTCAAAGATTGCAGCGAATGCCATCCATAGGAGGATCGAAATGATGCTTTCTCGCCGTACTTTCGCCAGCAGCCTGGTTGCAGCGCTGGCAGTTTTCGGGCTCAGCCATCCCGTATTGGCCGCAGATACGGTCACATTGAAAATTTCGCATCAGTTCCCCGCTGCATCGGATGAAAAAGGGGATTTCCGCGATCGCTTGACCCGTCGCTTTGCCGCTGAGGTCGAGAAGCGCACCAATGGCAGCCTCAAGTTTGAAATCTATCCGGCCGGTTCGCTGGTCAAGGCGACCAGCCAGATCGGCGCGCTGCGCAAGGGCGCTCTGGATATGAGTCTCGTGCCGCTGGCTTATGGCGGCGGCGAAATCCCGGAAGTGAACATCACGCTGATGCCGACTTTGATCACAAGCTATGAGCAGGGCTTGCGCTGGAAGCAGGCGCCGATCGGCAAAGAGCTGGAACGCGTCCTCGACGCCAAGAACATCAAGGTCGTCACCTGGATCTGGCAAGCGGGCGGCGTCGCTTCCAACCAGGGTCCCGTCGTCCAGCCCGAAGATGCGAAGGGTCTCAAGCTGCGCGGCGGCAGCAAGGAAATGGATCTGATGCTCAAGGACGCCGGCGCCGCAATCACCAGCATGCCGTCTTCGGAAATTTATAGCGCGATGCAGTCGGGCGTGCTGGACGGTGCGGTCACTTCGAGCACTTCCTTGATCAGCTATCGGCTGTATGAGTTCTCCAAGAACGTCACCTCGGCGCGCGACAAAACCTTCTGGTTCATGTTCGAGCCGCTGCTCATTTCAAAGACTGCGTTCGACAGCCTGACGCCCGAGCAGCAAAAGGCGGTCATGGAGGTAGGCGCCAGTCTGGAAAATTTCGGTATGGAAGAGTCCAAGAAGGACGACCAGCGGCTCGCCGATGTTTATGGCAAAGCCGGTGCCAAGGTGCATGAAATGAACGACGCCGCTTTTGCGAAGTGGCGCGCGATCGCGCAGCAATCCGCGTTCAAGGACTTCGCCGGGCGGGTGAAGAACGGTCAGGCACTGCTC
>DATCWO010000107.1:0-12789 GCA_036566325.1 Burkholderiales bacterium
CAGTTTGGATATACGCAGGAAGCAAAAAGCCGTCGTTGACGCGCTTGAAGACATCAAAGCCAAAGACGTTGCGGTCTACAACGTCACTCATCTCACCAGCCTTTTCGATCGAGTCGTCATCGCCACCGCCGACTCGGCACGCCAAACCAAAGCCCTTGCCCGCAGCGTTCAGGACAAGCTGAGCGAGCTGGGTGAGCGCGTGTTCGGCATCGAAGGCGAAGACAACGGCGAGTGGGTATTGGTCGATGCGGGCGACATCGTCGTCCACATCATGCAACCCGCCATTCGCGAGCACTACAATCTGGAAGAGCTCTGGGATCAGCCCAAGCCCCGCGTGCGTCGCACGACGCGCGTGCCGGCCGAAGCCCAGCCCGGCGCATAAGGGAATTCGGTCGGAGTGAACCCGGCGCGAGATGCGCGCCGGTTGGCATGGGTCGCGGGCATTGCCTATGTCCCTGTTCAAACATTTCCGCGGCCGTATTCGTTACACGAGAGGTGACGGACGCTCCGCCGTTCGTCATCGTGTTTGCGCCTTGCGCGCCCTGCAGGTTATGACAAGCTAAGGAAGGGCGTGCGTCTACTCATCGTTGCCGTCGGAGAACGCATGCCCGGCTGGGTCGATGAGGCGTTCGACGAATACGCTAGGCGCATGCCGCGCAAGACCAGGGTCGAACTGGTCGAAGTTCGTCCCGAACGCCGAGGCGGCACACGTACGCCAACCCAATGCATGACGGCCGAGGCTGCGCGCATCCAGGTCGCCATTCCCGCTCAAAGCGGCCGCGTCGTGCTCGACGAGCATGGCCGTGATCTTTCCACCGTTCAACTCGCCAATCACCTGGGCCGCTGGCTGGGCGAGGGCCGGGACTTGGCCTTCGTAATCGGCGGCCCGGACGGCCTGGCGCCGGACATCAAAGCGAGCGCGGATCTGCAAATCCGGCTGTCCAGCCTGACCCTCCCGCATGGCTTGGTTCGCGTTCTGCTTGCGGAACAGCTTTATCGAGCGGTCTCGATCCTTGATAATCATCCTTATCATCGAGCATAAAGATAACAATGTACGCTCCGCTGCCCAGGATTTACCTTGCGTCCCGCAGTCCGCGCCGGCGTGAATTGTTGAAACAGATCGGCGTGCAGTTCGACGTGCTGGTCTTGCGAGAACACACCGCGCGCGCCCGGGATCTCGATGAGACGCCTCATCCGGGCGAGGACCCCCAGGCATATGTGGAACGCGTTTGCCGCGAAAAGGCCGAGGCGGGCTGGTTACGCGTTGTACAACGACAGTTGCCGCGCCTGCCGGTTTTGGCCGCCGATACCACCGTCTGTCTCGACAACCGGATTTTCGGCAAGCCGGCCAATCGCGCCGAAGCGATCGCCATGCTGCAGCAGCTATCCGGGCGGGAACATCGGGTGCTGACCGCGGTGGCGCTAGCCTACGACACAACGTTGAACTTCGTGTTGAACGAAAACGTGGTGCGCTTCCGGGCCCTGGATGACGACGAAATCGGTCAATACGTCGACACCGGCGAGCCCTACGACAAGGCCGGCGCGTATGCCATTCAGGGGCGCGCAGCAGCCTTCATTCCGGAAATTCTCGGCAGCTACACCGGCGTCATGGGTCTGCCCCTGTACGAAACCGCCACACTGCTGCGTCGCTTTCAGAATCGATGAGCGGCGAGCCGAACAACAATGCACCGAATGCGGCGCCGGCCGGGCAGCCGCTGGCGCCGCACCCGCTGGCCGAGCGAGAGGCCGCCCCGGAAGACATCCTGATCAACGTCACGCCGCAGGAAACCCGCGTCGCCGTGGTCGCCAGTGGCGTGGTGCAGGAGTTGCACATCGAGCGCGCCGCCAGCCGCGGGCTGGTCGGCAACATTTACATGGGCAAGGTCGTGCGCGTGCTGCCGGGCATGCAGTCCGCCTTTGTCGAAATCGGCCTCGAGCGTGCGGCCTTCCTGCATGTCGGCGATATCTGGGAAGTGCGCCACAACGGCAATCATCATGAGGAGGGGCAGACACGCACGGGGCCACCGAAACCCACGCTGGTCAAGCCGATCGAAAAAATCCTCGCCGAGGGTCAGCCCCTGCTGGTGCAGGTGATCAAGGACCCGATCGGCACCAAGGGAGCACGCCTGTCCACGCAGATCAGTATCGCCGGACGCCTGCTCGTCCATCTTCCGCAGGATCCGCACATCGGCATTTCTCAGCGCATCGAGGATGAGACGGAGCGCCGTGCGTTGCGCGATCGCATGCAGAATATCGTGCCGGCCGAAGAAAAGGGCGGCTTCATTATTCGCACCATGGCGGAGTCGGCCACCGACGAGGAACTCGCCAACGACATCGCCTATCTGCGCCGTTTGTGGGAACACATCCGCGAGCGCGCCACGACGTCTGCGGCACCGTCGCTGCTGTATCAGGATCTGTGGCTGGCGCAACGCGTGCTGCGCGATTTCGTCAACGACGACACCGGCCGGATCGTCGTCGATTCGCGGGAGAACTTCGGCAAATTGCAGGGTTTTGCGCGCGAATACACGCCCACGGTGTTTCGCAAACTGGAGTACTACACCGGCGAACGGCCGCTGTTCGACCTTTACAACATCGAAGAGGAAATCCAGAAAGCGCTGGCGCGCCGCGTGGATTTGAAGTCCGGCGGCTATCTGATCATGGATCAGACCGAAGCAATGACGACGGTGGACGTCAACACCGGCGGCTTCGTCGGCCTGCGTAATTTTGACGACACGATTTTCAAGACCAATCTGGAAGCAGCGCAAGTCATTGCGCGACAGTTGCGACTGCGCAATCTCGGCGGCATCGTCATTATCGATTTCATCGACATGGAAAACGCCGACCATCGCGATGCCGTGCTGGCCGAACTGAACAAATCGCTGTCGCGCGATCGCACTCGCATGACGGTCAACGGTTTTTCCGCGCTCGGTCTGGTGGAAATGACACGCAAGCGCACGCGCGAAAGCCTGGAGCACGTGCTGTGCGAACCGTGCCATACCTGCAGTGGACGCGGCGTGCTGAAAACCGCGCGCACCGTCTGCTATGAAATCCTGCGCGAGATCCTGCGCGAAGCGCGTCAGTTCAACGCGCGTGAATTTCGCATACTCGCGGCGCAGTCGGTCATCGACTTGTTCCTCGAAGACGAGTCACAATCTCTCGCAATGCTCGGCGACTTCATCGGCAAGCCGGTATCGTTGCAAGTGGAGACGAGTTATACGCAGGAGCAGTACGACATCATTTTGATTTAGGAATGCTGCGTACTCCGACGCGACGTCCGGCGAGTTTGCCGAAGCAGGCACGGAATTGAGCCTTTATCGGGATGTTTATCGTCCGTTTGCTGTTGCGCGCATAGGGTAGCTTCGACTTGCCATGAACAAGCTTTCGGACAAAGAAGTGGCCTTTATCCAGCGCGCACAGCGCGAGGCCGCCAACTCGGAAACGGATATCGCGAACGGCCCCGACACGACGATCGGATGGGACGACGCCGCGGTGCTGGGCGCGGAGTCGGCCTTTCCCGAAACGGTTATCGGCTGGGACAACCCGGCGGCCGGAAATACCGAAAGCCAGACGGCCACCGGTGACAAATGGGCGTACATCGCCGCCATGATAGAAACCGAGCGCGCCGCAGCCTACGCTTCGCGTGCGCGGAGCCGGCGCATCGTGTTGAGCGTAGTTGGTGTGGTCGTCGCCGCCGCCTTCATTGCATTGCTGCAAATCTTCGTGGCCTGAAAGATTCGCTCCCGCAGTGGCGGGCGCAACCTGCCGGGATCTGCTCAGCGCAACCTCGCCGCCTCGCTATTCGCTCAGTGGCACAATCACTGCTCCCAGTGTTTCGCCTGTCCACTGTCGAGGAGTTTCCATGAGCCGCTCTATCGCTTTCGACGATCCTGAATTGCAAAGTCTGCTGCCCGAAGTACCGTTCTCCCGTCGCGGTTTTCTGGTTTCCGGTCTGGCCGCGGGTTTCGCGCTGGCTGCTCATCCGGTCATGGCGCAAACAGTCATCACCACGTCGACAGCCGGTTTGGAAGCGGGCGAAACCAAAATCCCGGTGACCGACGGCACCATTCCCGCCTACTACGCCGCACCCGAAAAAGCCGGGCGCTATCCCGTGATTCTGGTGGTGCAGGAAATCTTCGGCGTGCACGAGCACATCAAGGACGTCTGTCGTCGCTTTGCCAAGCTTGGCTACTTCGCGGTCGCACCCGAGCTGTACGCGCGGCAGGGTGATGTCAGTGGCCTCACCGACATCGCCGCCATTCGCCAAGTGGTCGACAAGGTGCCGGACGCCCAGGTGATGAGCGATCTCGATGCCGCGGCGGCCTGGGCCGGCAAGCATGCCAAAGGCAATGCCGACAAGCTCGGGATCACCGGTTTCTGCTGGGGTGGCCGCATCGTATGGCTCTATGCCGCGCACAACCCGAAGTTGGATGCCGGCGTTGCCTGGTACGGTCGCCTGGTCGGTGACGCGTCGGCGAACACGCCAAAGCATCCCATCGATCTCGCTGCTGAACTCAAGGCGCCAGTGCTCGGGCTGTATGGCGGTGCCGATCAGGGCATTCCGGTCGACACGGTCGAACGCATGCGCGCCGCCCTCAAAGCCGCCGGCAAACCCGGCGAAATCGTGGTGTACCCGGATGCGCCGCATGCTTTCAATGCCGACTATCGGCCCAGCTATCGCAAGGAAGTGGCCGACGACGCTTGGCAGCGTGCAGTCCACTGGTTCAAACAGCATGGCGTAGTTTGACCCCGCACCACAATAAAAAAGGCGGCCGTGCGGGCCGCCTTTTCGTTACAACGACTTGACCGCTCAGTCGGCGTATTGACCAGCCGCCTTGATCACCGGTGCCCATTTAGCGATTTCGGCAGCCAGTTTCTTATGCAGCGCCTCAGGCGTGCCCTCTTCCACCGACACCGGCGCGGTGCCCAGGCTGTTGAAACGCTCTTTCACCGCAGGATCCTTGAGCGCATGTTGGAGCGCGCCCACCAGCTTGTCCATCACCGGCTTGGGCGTGCCTTTCGGCGCATACAGGCCGTGCCAGACACCGACTTCAAAGCCCTTCATGCCGCCCTCTTGCAACGTCGGCAGGTCCGGCAGCGACGCCACACGCTTCGCGGTCGTCACGGCGTACGCCTTCACTTTGCCGGCTTTGATCTGCGAGGTAGTGTTGGTCGTCTGGTCGCACATGAAGTCCACTTGCCCACCGAGCAGATCGTTCATCGCCGGGCCGGTCCCCTTGTACGGCACGGTGACGAAATCGACACCGAGGGCGCTCATGAACATCAGCCCGCACAGGTGCGAGGCAGAGCCGATACCGGCGTTGGCGTAAGAGAGCTTGCTGTGGTTGGCTTTGGCGTAAGCGAGGAAGTCCTTGAGATCGTTGGACGGGAAATTGCCTCGGGCAATGATGGTCATCGGCACATCGGCAACCAGGCCGATGTATTCGAAGTCCTTGAGCGGATCGAAGGCCAGCTTGCGATACAGCGTCGGCGCAGTCGACATTCCGATATGGTGCATGGTGATGGTGTAGCCATCCGGCTCGGCGCGCGCGCCGCGCCCGACGCCGATGGTGCCGCCGGCACCGCCGACGTTTTCAACCACCACGGTCTGCTTCAGCATGTCCTGCATCGATGCCGCAATGCTGCGCGCTACCGTGTCAGTCGGACCACCTGCCGAGAAGGGCACAATCAAAGTAATCGGCTTAGTGGGATACGTCTGTGCGCTTACGCCTGTGGAAATAACACCCAGCCCCAGCGCGATAGCTCCTAATACTGCTTTATATGGTCGCATTAAGACCTCCTCGGTGATTAAAAAAACGGTCCGTAACCCCGGACACTTGTATCGTGAAACCTGCCCACGTGGACGTCATACTACCGCAGTCGGGTAGGCGTCGTAGACGCGATTTTGACCGCTCAATACGAGGTCGGCGACCCGTTTCGTCGCCTCGCCGTCGAAGAAGTCCGGTGTGACAACTTGTTCCGGGAACGATGAAGCGGCAACGGAAGCCGGGAGTCGAACTTGGGCGACTTTGGTTTCGAGGATGGAATGCAAGGGGATGCACTCCTGATGTGATTTCCCTCATACCAACCAGCGCTTATGCACCGGCGAGAAGCAAGAGGGATGGCGCGCCCGGCAGGAGTCGAACCTGCGACCTTTGGTTTCGGAAACCAACACTCTATCCAACTGAGCTACGGGCGCGGCGCGGCAGGAAGTGCCGGGCGATTGTAGCGCAAAGACCATGGACCGCGACTTTGCCGGGCAGGGCCTTGTGGCTATAATCCATGGCTTGCGTTCTGCTGGATCGCGCTGTCGCCGACGACCGCGATCCGATTCGAAGAACTAACTCTCTCGCTTTTCGCCAAAGGTTTCGCATCCATGAAGGATCACGACCCCGACCACGCTCATTCGTCTCTGATCAAGACGCCCAAGCAGCTCATCATCGTCATTCTGTTGTCTTTTCTGGTGCCGATTATCAGCATCATCTTACTGACCCAGTTCGCGGTGAGCGGCAAAGCCCCGAGTCCCGAGGCGCTGCAACCGGAGATCGTCGCGCAACGCATCAAGCCTGTGGCCGATGTGGTCATCTCAGGCAGCGCGGAAGCCTCGGCAGAGCAGGCTGCTGCCGCCGCTGCGCCGGCGCCTGCAGCGCCGGTCGCGGTCGCCGCAGCGGGCGACACGGGCGAGGGAATCTATCAGCAAGCCTGCGCCGCCTGTCATGGCCACGGCGTCATGGGTGCGCCGAAACTGGGCGATAAGGCCGACTGGCAACCCCGTCTGGCGCAAGGCAAGGACACGCTCTACAAACATGCGATCGGGGGCTTCACCGGCGCGAAGGGCATGATGCCGCCCAAGGGTGGCAATGCGTCGCTGTCCGACGCGCAGGTGCATGCCGCTGTCGATTACATGGCCGGCGCCGCGAAGTAAACAAAGCGTCAGGCAACACAAACACAACAACGGGGCAGCATGGCTGCCCCGTTTGCCATCTGCAGTACGGCGGCAAAGCGAGTGGGCTAGAATCGACTCGGATCTTTCCGGCGGCCCCCTCGGCGCCCGCCCAACCGGTATCAAAACACATGGTTCCACATCTGACGACCGCACTGTCCGGTCCGCTCGCCGAACTCGAAGGCCGCATTCTGGGGGCCAGCGCCGGCATCGAACATTGGCTGCGTGGTCAGTGGCAAGAGCACACGCCACCGATTTACGGTTCCGTGGACTTGCGCAATAGCGGCTTCAAGCTGGCCCCGGTCGATACCAATCTATTTCCCGGCGGCTTCAACAACCTCAACCCGCAATTCATGCCGCTATGCGTGCAGGCGGCGATGGCGGCGATCGAAAAGATTTGCCCCGATGCGCGCAATCTGCTGCTGATTCCCGAGAACCACACCCGCAACGCTTTTTATCTCGACAATGTGGCCCGCTTGCAAACCATCTTCCGGCAAGCGGGCATGAACGTGCGCCTGGGATCGCTGTTGCCGGAGATCACCGCGCCCACCGAAATCGCCATAGCCAACCAGCCGCCGCTGCTGCTCGAACCGCTGGTGCGTCGGGAAAATCGCCTCGGGCTGGCGGATTTCGATCCGTGCACCATTCTGCTCAACAATGATTTGTCGGCCGGCGTTCCGGACATCCTGCGCGGACTCGATACGCAGTTTCTGTTGCCCCCCTTGCACGCGGGTTGGGCAACGCGGCGCAAATCGACCCACTTTGCCGCCTACGATCGCGTGGCAAGCGAATTCGCCGAATTGCTCCACATCGATCCGTGGCTGGTAAATCCCTACTTCACGCGCTGTGGGGAGGTGAATTTCCATGAGCGCAGCGGCGAGGAATGCCTCACCGGCAACGTCGCCATGATGCTGGAACGCATCCGTGCCAAATATCGCGAGTACGGTATCAAGGAAACGCCTTACGTCGTGGTCAAGGCCGACGCCGGCACCTACGGCATGGGCGTGATGACGGCGCGCAGTCCCGAAGACGTCATGGGGCTCAACCGCAAGCAGCGCAACAAGATGTCGGTGGTCAAGGAAGGTCTGGAGGTGCACGAAGTGCTGATCCAGGAAGGCGTGCAGACTTTTGAAACCATCAACGACGCGGTGGCCGAGCCGGTCGTATACATGATCGACCGTTATGTGGTGGGCGGCTTCTATCGGGTGCATACCGAGCGCGCCAAAGACGAAAACCTGAATGCGCCGGGCATGCATTTCGAGCCGCTTGCGTTCGAGAACTGCTGTACGCAACCGGATCATTTCGCCGATGCGGATGCCACGCCCAACCGTTTCTATGCCTACGGCGTGGTTGCCCGGCTGGCACTCCTCGCCGCGTCGCTCGAACTCGAAGAAACCGCACCCCAGGCATGAAGCTCAGCATCATTCTCGATCCGCTGGAGGCCATCAAGCCGTACAAGGACTCCACCTACGCCATGATGGTTGAAGCGGCACGGCGCGGCTACGAGCTGCACGTGATGATGCAGGAAGGGCTGATGTGGAAAAACGGCCGTGTGCTCGGTGGCGCCGCGCCCATTACCCTCACGGGCGACGAAGCCGACTGGTATCGCCTCGGCACGTCGCGCGAAACCGCGCTGACCGAATTCGATGCCGTGCTGATGCGCAAGGACCCGCCGTTCGACATGGAATACGTGACGAGCACCTGGCTGCTCGAACGCGCCGTGGCGGAGGGTGCGACGGTTTTCAACCACCCGCGCAGCGTGCGCGACCATAGCGAGAAACTGGCGATCGCGGAGTTTCCGCAATACACCGTACCGACGCTGGTTACCCGGTTGCCATGGGAACTGCAGCTGTTCATCGACGAGCAGCGCGACACCGTGCTCAAACCACTGGACGGCATGGGTGGCGCCGGCATTTTTCGGGTTGCGCACAACGATCAGAATCGCAACGCCATCGTGGAAATGCTGTCCCGCGACGGCGAGCGCACCATCATGGCGCAGCGTTTCATTCCGGAAATCAGCGAAGGCGATAAGCGCATTCTGCTGATCGGCGGCAAACCCGCACCCTATTCGCTGGCGCGCATTCCCAAGGCCGGCGAAACGCGCGGCAATCTGGCTGTGGGCGGCGTCGGTGTAGCGAAGCCTCTTAGCGCGCGCGATCTGGAAATTGCCGAAATGCTCGGGCCAATTCTCGCCCAGCGCGGGCTGCTGCTCGTCGGACTCGACGTGATCGGCGACTACATCACCGAAATCAACGTCACCAGCCCGACCTGCTTTCGCGAAATCGCCAGCCAGACCGGCTTCGACGTGGCAAAGATGTACATCGACGCGCTCGAAGCAGCCGTTGCGACGCGCCTGCCGCCCGCGGCAAAGGCAGCTAAACTTACATCATGATTGGTATCCTCATCGTCAGTCACGGCGCGTTCGGTGAAGCGCTGATCCATTGCGCGAGTCACGTGCTCGGCAAGCGCCCGCTGCGCGTCCGCCAAGTCGGCGTCACGGTGCACGACGATCCCGATCTGATTTTGCCCATTGCGCAGGATTTGATACGGCAACTGGACGAAGGCCAGGGCGTTTTGGTGTTGACCGACATGGTCGGTGCGACGCCGGCGAACATCGCCAGCCGGTTGCGCATCGCGGACAAGGTTGAAGTGCTGTCCGGCGCGAGCCTGCCCATGCTGGTGCGCGCGCTGACGTATCGCAACGAGAGTCTGGCCACCGTGGTGGTCAAGGCAATGAGTGGCGGCCATGACGGCATCGTTCATCTCGCACCGCAGGGAACCAATGCCGCAACAGGAAGTTGAAATCGTCAACAAGCTGGGCCTGCATGCACGCGCCTCGGCCAAGCTGACCCAGACTGCCAGCAAGTACAAGTCGGAGATTTGGCTGGCGCGCAATGGCCGCAAGGTCAATGCGAAAAGCATCATGGGCGTCATGATGCTCGCGGCCGGCAAGGGCAGTCGCATCGCGATCGAAGCGCAGGGCGAGGATGCCGAGGCGGCGCTCGGTGCACTGATTCACCTGATTGGCGACAAGTTCGGGGAAGGCGAATAGAAAAACCGGAGTGACCGTGGGTAAGCCCGACCTGGATACGAAAATAGCCGAAAACGCCCTGCTGGCACCGTACAGCGGCGCCAGCTTCACGCTGCACGGCGCCGGCGTATCGGGTGGCATTGCCATCGGCTATGCACATCTGGTCACTGCGGCGCGCCTTGAAGTGCCGCACTATGTCATTGCATCGCATCTCGTCGACGCCGAAATTGCGCGCTTCGGCGCGGCGGTGCAGCAGGTGCGCGACGAACTCATCGCCCTGCATACGGCGGTGCCCGCCAACGCCCCGCCGGAAATCGCCGCTTTTCTCGACCTGCATCGCATGATTCTGGATGACGCGACGCTCTCGCAAGCGCCTCGTGAACTGATTCGCACACGGCACCACAACGCCGAATGGGCGCTGGTGCAGCAGATGGAAATGCTGGTGCAACGCTTCGAGGAAATCGAAGATACGTATCTTCGTGAGCGCAGCGCGGATGTGCAGCAGGTTGCCGAACGTGTGCTGAAGGCGATGATGGGCAAGCGTCACGCGCCGCTCGTGCCGATTGATGAAGGCGACATCATCGCCGTCGCCCATGATTTTTCACCGGCCGACATGATCCTCTTCAAGCAGCACCAATTTGCCGGTTTTGTGACGGACATGGGCGGCGTCACCTCGCACACCGCCATTGTCGCGCGCGGCCTGAATCTGCCGGCGATCGTCGGTATGCACCATGCGCGCCAGATGATTCGCGAGCGCGAACTGCTCATTATCGATGGCGCGGCCAGCGTGCTGATCGTCAATCCGGATCCGCAGGTACTGGCGGAGTACCGATTGCGGCAGCGCAGCTACGACCTCGAACGGCAAAAGCTGCGCCGCCTGCGCAGCACGCCCGCCGCAACCATCGAGGGTGTGGCGGTCGAACTGCATGCCAATATCGAGTTGCCGGAGGACGTCAAAGAGGTGCTCGACTTCGGCGCAACTGGCATTGGCCTGTTTCGCAGCGAATTCCTGTTTCTCAATCGCGATGACCTTCCGAGCGAAGAGGAACAGTTCGAAGCCTACCGCACCGTGGTCGCAAAAATGCGCGGCTTGCCGGTCACCATCCGCAGTCTGGACATCGGCGCCGACAAGGCGCTCAACGGCCAACACAGCGCCGGCCCCAATCCGGCATTGGGTCTGCGCGCCATCCGCTTCTGCCTGGCCGAGCCGCAGATGTTCATGACCCAGTTGCGGGCAATTCTGCGTGCCTCGCATTACGGCAAGATGCGCCTGCTCGTTCCCATGATTGCGCATATGCACGAAATCGAGCAGATGACGCAGATCATCGCGCAAGCGAAGCAATCCCTCGCCGATCAGGGCGTACCTTTCGATGCCGCGATGCCGGTCGGCGGCATGATCGAAATACCCGCTGCGGCGCTGGCGATCGGTCACTTCATCAAGCGACTCGACTTCCTATCGATCGGCACCAACGACCTGATCCAGTACACGCTGGCGATCGACCGGACCGACGACAAGGTTGCGCATCTGTACGACCCGCTCCATCCGGCCGTGCTGCATCTCATCGCCCATACCATTCGCACCGCCAATCGGGCCGGCGTGCCGGTTTCCGTGTGCGGCGAAATGGCCGGCGAAGTCGCCTTCGCACGTTTGTTGCTGGGGCTGGGGCTGCGGCAGTTTTCGATGCATCCGGCGCAGTTGCCGGCGGTGAAGCAGCAGATATTGCGCTCCAGTGTTCCGGCCGCCGAGGCTCTGGTACAGCGCATTATCAAAAGCGAGGATTCAAACAAGTCACAACAATTGCTGGCCCGCCTGAACCTTTAGGGGGCTTGCTCCCCTTACGGGGCATGGAGGCGCCATGCTACGAGAGATTGTTGGCCTGCGACAGGACGAGCCCGGACTGCAGCGACGCTGGTTTCACGACGACTATTTCGATCTCTTCATCTGGCAGAACGCCACCGGTGCCGTGACGGCTTTCGAACTGTGCTACGGCCACAACGCCAGCGAGTGCGCGTTGGTATGGCAGGATGACGCCGGCTTTTTCCACGATGGCGCAAACGAAGCGTCGGACCCGCACGCACCGCCGGAAAGCGATCCGATCGCCACGCCTTTTCGCGCTGCCGCGCGCGAACTGCCCGAATCCATACGCGCTGTACTGGATGTACGCATTGCCGAATACACACTGGTTCGCGACCGTTTGCTCACGCGCCGCAAACGTTTTCGCCGCGCCGACTGGCAACAACGCCGGCGCGAAACGCGCTAAGATGCGCACCTAGGCAGGGCCAGACACTGACGTGTACCGGAGCGGTTTGCGAACCGCTCGAAGTGCGCGCCCATGTGACCGCAACCCTCCACCAGCGCCGATTTGATTCAGCTTGCGGGCGCCCGCCGTTTCGACGGCGAGACAAAAAAGTACGGCTAAAGCGAGGGCAACCCGTTTAAGCCGCGCAAGCTTGACGGGTTTTGTTTTTGGTAATGCCTTTGCGCAGCGCGCGCCATGCGCGCTCATAGAACAACGATGAACGATTCACGCTCGGTCGGGCCGGTCAGCGCCACACACATACACTTCGACCAGCCCATCCACCTTCAGAGCGGTGCGACGGTTTCTCAATACGACCTGGTCTACGAAACCTACGGCACGCTGAACGCGGCGCGCACCAATGCCGTGCTGATCTGCCACGCCCTCAACGCCGCGCATCATGTGGCCGGCTATTACGCCGACGATCCGCATAACGTCGGCTGGTGGGACAACATGGTCGGCCCGGGCAAGCCGGTCGACACCGATCGCTTTTTCGTGATCGGCGTGAACAATCTCGGCGG
>DATCWO010000134.1:0-11856 GCA_036566325.1 Burkholderiales bacterium
CAAGTTGGGCGTGCGCGCCGCATTCTTCCATCGCCTCGTGCCGGATCTCGCCAGGGAAATGGGCGAAGCCTACCCCGAACTGATCGCGCATCAGTCGCGTGTGATGGATACGTTGAAGCAGGAAGAAGACCGCTTCTTCGATACCATCGAACACGGCATGGCGATCCTCGAAGCCGAGCTTGCGCAAGTCGACAGCGCCGGCACACCGACCTTGAACGGCGAGACTGCGTTCAAGCTGCACGACACCTACGGTTTTCCGCTCGATCTGACCGCCGACATCTGCCGCGAGCGCAATGTCACGGTTGATGTCGAAGGTTTCGATGCAGCGATGGCGCGGCAGAAGGAGCAGGCACGCGCCGCGGGCAAATTCAAGATGGCGGCGAACCTCGAATTTTCCGGCGCGCCGACCACCTTCCACGGTTACGAAAAGCTGGAAGAACAGGGCAAGGCGCTCGCGCTCTACAAGGACGGGATCGCGGTTGATGAACTGCAGGAAGGCGATATCGGTGTGGTCGTGCTCGATCACACGCCGTTCTACGCCGAGTCGGGTGGTCAGGTCGGCGATCAGGGTGAGTTGCGTGCCGGGAGCGGAATTTTCGCGGTGGAAGACACGCAGAAGATCCAGGCGCAGGTCTTCGGTCATCACGGCGTGGTAAAAACCGGCCGCCTGCGCGTGAACGACCCGGTTGCCGCGCGCGTGAACGTCGAAGCACGTGCGCGCACTATGCGTCATCACTCCGCCACGCATCTGATGCACAAGGCGCTGCGTGAAGTACTCGGCGCGCATGTGCAACAAAAAGGTTCTCTGGTCGATGCCGACAAGACGCGTTTTGACTTCGTGCACAACGCGCCGATGACCGCGGAAGAGATTCGTCGCGTCGAACAGATCGTCAACGCCGAGATCATCGCCAACGCCGCGACGGCATCGCGCGTGATGCCGATCGAAGAAGCGCAGCAATCCGGCGCCATGATGTTGTTCGGCGAGAAGTACGGCGACGAAGTGCGTGTGCTCGATATCGGTTCGTCGCGCGAGCTGTGCGGTGGCACGCATGTGGCGCGCACCGGCGACATCGGCCTGTTCAAGATCGTTTCGGAAGGCGGTGTCGCTGCCGGCATACGTCGCATCGAGGCCGTTACCGGCGATGTGGCGCTTGCTTACGTGCAGCGCGAACATGCGTTGTTGCTGCAAGCCGCGCATGAACTCAAGGCGCCGCTGTCGGAACTGCCGGCGAAGATTACGCAGGTCATGGATAACGTCCGCGCACTGGAACGTGAACTTGCGCGCCTGAAGTCGAAAGTGGCCGCATCGCAGGGCGACGAACTTGTGATGCAGGCGCAGGACGTCAAGGGCGTCAAAGTGCTGGCGGCGGCGCTGGATGGCGTGGACGTGAAAACGCTACGCGAGACGATGGATAAGTTGCGCGACAAACTGAAATCCGCAGCGATCGTGCTCGCGGCGAGCGATGGATCGAAAGTCAGTCTGATTGCCGGCGTCACGCCCGACCTCGTCGCTAAAGTCAAAGCCGGCGAACTGGTGAATTTCGTCGCGCAGCAAGTTGGCGGAAAGGGCGGCGGACGTCCGGACATGGCACAGGCAGGCGGTACCGAGCCCGCCAAAGTGCCCGCGGCACTCACCACCGTTTCGAAATGGGTGGAAGAACGTTTGTGATATTTGATGTCCGGCCGCCCCGGCCCGACTTCGGCTACCGAGTCCGGGCCGAGTCCGTGGCGCAAGCTGGAGGCACCGAGCCTGCGAAGGTGCCTGCTGCTGATCTAGGTCAGCAAGTGGGTTGAAGAGCGCCTTTAAGCAGATTGGATTCCGGACGCGCCAGGTAACAGTGCGCCCGGAGTGACGACGCTTTTTGAGTCATTCACGCAAAAGCAAGAATTCAGTCAAAACCCGATGCGCTGTCTCTTTGCCGCGCGGTTATCGGTCACGTCGTCCGTTTCGATTTCGTCGTGCCCGGCAAGCTTCGCATTGCCGAAGCCGTTCATGATCGCGCGGCGCATTTCCCGCGGCGACAATTCAGCCAGACGCTCCAGCACATCTTCGGCCGGCGTCGGCGGAAAATGCTTACCCCAGTCGTGAGCGGCACGGATTTCTCTGTAAATCGACTGCGCGATGCGTATCGCGCCGTCGTGATCCGGGCGCTGGATTTCGTACACGTTGACGCGGTTCAGAATCGGCTCGGGAATGCGCGAGGCGTCGTTGGCCGTGGCAATCCAGAATACGCTTGATGCATCGATGGGTACCTCAACGAATTCATCGACGAAGCGTGCGGCCGTGTCCTGTTCTAGGAGTGTATAGAGCGCGCCTAGCGCGTCATACTGACTGTCGCCGCCGGCCTTGTCGATTTCGTCGATCACCATCAGCGGGTTGGCGTACTGTCCGTTCAGGAAGGTATCGAACACCTTGCCGGGCTTGGCGTTTTTCCATTGCGATGAGGAACCGGACAATATCCAACCGGCGGTCATCGAACTCATGGAAACGAAACCGAAGCCCGTCGACAGCAGTTCCGCAATGCGTCGCCCGAAGTGCGTTTTGCCGATGCCTGGGTCGCCCAGCAATAGCATGGGCGTAAGTTCGAGCGCGTCTTCGCTGCTCGCGCACAGGGCGATCTGCTTCTTGATGTCGTGCAGCACCTCGGTGAAATTGGGCAACTCCTCGTACAGATGCGCCATGGCGGGGATGCCGGCAGGCTTGACGGTGAAGCGCTGGCCACCGACCTTGAGCATCTTTTCGTACGTGATTTTGAGGGCATCACTGGCGCTGGCCGGCAATTCCTGTAGCGCGCGGTCCACGGTGTCTACGTCGTAGATCTCCTTGAACCCGGCGATCGGAATGTCGACCGGCGCTTTGCGGCGTGCTGGAAGGTTTACAGTCGCGGACATCGTTATCTCCTGAAAAGCCCTCTAGCAAAAAAGCTACCATGCGGCACCAGCATCAGCAACGCGAACAGCGCGACAAATGCCCCTCCTTTCCGCGTTTTGATCGGCAGCCGCGAGCATTGACTGCTAACGCGATGGTTATGCGATGTATTCACCCTGAGCGATACGTCTCTGGAATGACCGGCACAATTGCAGATGCAGGCGCGAAGTCGTGTGGAGGGATGCTGCGTTGCGATATAATTCGACCTCCTTGCGAATCAACGCTGTATCGTCATGCTTCCCACTAAACTCCGTTCCGTTAGCGCCACCCAAGATCGTATGAACTTCCAAGTCGACGACGTCCGCATCCGCGAAATCAAAGAGCTTTCGCCGCCCGTGCATGTGCTCCGCGAGTTCGCCATCAGCACGGGGGCAGAGGAGGTCGTGTTTCAGACCCGGCAGGCGATTCATCGCGTGCTGCATGGCATTGACGATCGCCTGGTGGTGGTGGTTGGACCCTGCTCAGTGCACAACGTCAACGCGGCGATGGATTACGCAAGGAAGCTGCTGGAAATCAAGCGTCAGTTGGATGGCGAGCTGGTTATCGTGATGCGGGTTTATTTCGAGAAGCCGCGCACCACGGTGGGCTGGAAAGGTTTGATCAATGATCCCGATCTGGACGGCAGCTTCCAGATCAATAAAGGCTTGCGCATCGCTCGCCAATTGCTGCTGAATCTGAATGAAATCGGCATGCCCGCGGGAACCGAGTTTCTCGACATGATCACGCCGCAGTACTACGCCGATCTGGTGAGCTGGGGTGCAATCGGCGCCCGTACCACGGAGTCGCAAGTTCACCGTGAGCTGTCGTCCGGACTGTCCTGCCCGGTCGGATTCAAGAACGGCACCGACGGCAATGTGAAAATCGCCATCGATGCGATCAAAGCCGCGTCCGCGCCGCATCACTTCCTGTCGGTTACCAAAGCAGGTCATTCGGCCATCGTGTCGACCAACGGCAATGACGATTGCCACATCATTCTGCGCGGCGGCAAACAACCGAACTACGACGCGGCGAGCGTTGACGCGGCATGCAAATCGCTTGCGGCTGGCGGATTGACGCAGCGTCTGATGATCGATGTGTCGCACGCCAACAGTTCCAAGCAATATCAGCGTCAGGTTGAGGTTGCTCAGGCCGTAGCCGAACAGATCGCCAAAGGCGACGAACGTATATGCGGCCTGATGGTGGAATCGCACCTACGCGAGGGTCGTCAGGATTTGACGATCGGCAAGGAACTCACATACGGTCAGAGTATTACCGATGCGTGCATCGGCTGGGACGACACGGCAGCGTTGTTGCATCATCTGGCCGAAGCCGTCCGCACACGTCGACTGGTAAAAACCGCTAAATAAAAAAGGCGGCGCGGCGAGCGACCGGAAAGAGGCCGGTCGCGTGGAGGGCGCAGTTGCGTCTACGAGAGGAGGAGTTGACGTGAAAATCAAAGCGCCTAGGGATTTCTGGGCCGGCCTGATGTTCATTGCCTTTGGCCTGGGCTTCTTGATCGTTTCGCAGAATTACAGCATGGGCACCGCCGTTCGCATGGGCCCGGCGTATTTCCCGACGATTCTCGGTGGGCTGCTCGCGTTCCTGGGCCTGATCGTGCTCGGCCAGTCCTTCACGGTGAGCGGCTCGCCGATCCCGCGCTTCGCTTTCCGCCCCCTCATCGTCATCCTTATCGCCATTGGTCTGTTCGGCGTGATGATCCGCAGCGTCGGCTTGGTTCCGGCCACGCTGGCGCTCGTGGTCGTGAGTTCGCTGGGCAATTATGAGTTTCGCACCAAGGAAGTGCTGGTGATGGCCATCGGACTGGCACTGTTTGCGGTCGGTGTTTTCCATTACGGTTTGGGGCTGTCGTTCAAGCTCTGGCCGGGACATTAAGCGGACGCCACGCACATGGAACTGTTTAACAACCTCGCCCTTGGCTTCGACGTCGCACTTTCGTTTCAGAACCTGCTGTACTGTTTCATCGGCGTGCTGCTCGGCACGCTGATCGGCGTTTTGCCGGGCCTCGGCCCCACCGCGACAATCGCCATGCTGTTGCCGGTCACCTTCACGCTGCCGCCGGTGGCGGCGCTGATCATGCTGGCGGGCATCTACTACGGGTCGCAGTACGGTGGCTCCACCACTGCGATTCTGGTTAATTTGCCGGGCGAAGCCGCTTCGGTCGTGACCGCCATCGACGGCTACAAAATGGCGCGTCAAGGTCGCGCCGGCCCTGCGCTCGGCGTCGCCGCCATCGGTTCCTTCTTCGCCGGCACCGTGGCCACGGTCGTCATTGGCTTATTCGCTCCACCGCTGGCTGACATTGCGCTCCAGTTCGGGCCCGCGGAGTACTTCTCCCTGATGGCGGTCGGCCTGGTGGCGGCAGTGGTATTGGCGCACGGCCCATTTATCAAAGCGCTGGCGATGGTCGTGCTCGGCCTGCTGCTCGGCATGGTGGGCACCGACGTCAACTCCGGCGTGCCACGCTTCAACTTCGATATCCCCGACATTGCCGAGCGTATCGACTTCGTCGTCATTGCGATGGGCCTGTTCGGTACTTGCGAGATCATCGCGAATCTGGAGGTCCGCGAGCATCGCGATATCGCGATATCGAAGGTCAAGGGCTTCATGCCGACCAAGGAAGACTGGAAGCTGTGCTGGCCGACGGTGCTGCGGGGCACTGCGCTCGGCTCGGTGCTCGGCATCCTTCCCGGCGGTGGCTCCTTGCTCGCGTCGTTCGCGGCGTACACGATGGAAAAGAAGCTGGCGAAACCGCCGACAAAGTTCGGCGAAGGCGATATCCGCGGCGTCGCGGCGCCCGAGTCGGCCAACAACGCCGGAGCGCAGACTTCTTTCATTCCGCTGCTGACGCTTGGCATTCCCTCGAACTCCGTCATGGCACTGATGATCGGCGCGATGATCCTCAAAGGCATCGTGCCCGGCCCGATGGTCATGACCGAGCGGCCGGATCTCTTTTGGGGAATGATCGCCAGCATGTGGGTGGGCAACCTGATACTGGTGATCCTCAACCTGCCGCTGATCGGGCTCTGGATCAAGCTGCTGTCTGTGCCCTATCGCATCCTTTATCCGGCCATTCTGGTGTTCTGCTGCATCGGCGTCTACACGCTGAACAACACCGAATTCAACGTATATCTGCTGGTGGTCTTCTCGATACTCGGTTACGTGTGCGTGAAGCTCGAATGCGAGCCGGCGCCGCTGATTCTGGGCTTCATTCTCGGACCGATGATGGAAGAGTACCTGCGTCGCGCAATGCTGCTGTCGCGCGGCGACCCGATGACGTTCGTGACCAAACCGATCAGCGCGGCGCTGCTCGGCGTGGCGGTACTCCTGCTGATTGCGATTGCACTGCCGGCGGTACGCAAGAAACGCGAAGAAGCGTTTGTGGAGGGCGCGGACTAAAACCAACCGGAGATACGCCCGAATTCCCGATCGCGCGACTACACCGCTGTCGGGAATGACGGGCGTCCCGCGTGATTTTCCGCGCTAGACCGAAGCCCTACCAATCCGGATTGAAGCTGCGGATGATCGTTCCGCCGGATTTCTCGTCGTCTTCCAGTTCCAGCAGTTTCTGCGCGCGCGCTTCGTCAAGCAGCTTGGAGAACGAGCGGAAACCGTAGTACGACTCGTTGAATCCGGGGTTGCGACGCTTGAGCGCCTGCTTGACCATCGAACCCCAGATTTTTTCTTCCGCGCCGCGCTCGGCGAACAGCGCTTCGACGGTTTCCATCACGAGGTCGAGCGCTTCGTGCTGGCGGTCTTCCTCCTTGGTTGGTGCAGTTGCTTCGGCGGCTTCGTCCGATTCGGCGGATGTCGCGCCCTTCGCCGCCGCTTTCTGCTTCGCTGCCGGCTTCTTGCGCGCCTTGGGTTTTGGCTTTTCCCGCACCAGATCGTCGTAGAAAATGAATTCGTCGCAATTGGCGATGAGCAGATCGGACGTCGAATTCTTCACGCCCACGCCGATCACGATTTTGTCGTTTTCCCGCAGCTTGGACACCAACGGGGAGAAATCGGAGTCGCCGGTGATCAGCACGAAAGTCTGCACATGCGATTTGGTGTAGCACAGGTCGAGCGCGTCAACGACCATGCGAATGTCCGCCGAATTCTTGCCGGACTGGCGCAAATGCGGAATTTCGATCAGTTCGAACGATGCTTCGTGCATCGACGTCTTGAACGCCTTGTAACGCTCCCAGTCGCAATAGGCTTTTTTCACCACGATACTGCCCTTGAGCAGGAGGCGTTCGAGCACTTTGCTGATGTCGAACTTGTCGTACTTCGCGTCGCGCACTCCAAGCGCGACGTTTTCGAAATCGCAGAACAGGGCCATGTTGTGCGTGGCGGACGGTGTGGTCATCGGAACTCCATCGGAGCGCAGGCGCGCTTGAACCCCGATGCTACCAGTCGCGGCACGCGCGGTCTCGGCTGATGCCAGGGCATCGATGATGCGAATATTTTAGTGATAGCCGATATCGCTGCGCACTTTGCCGCGAAACACCCAGTAAGACCAGCCGACATACATGAAGATGATCGGCAGTAGAGAGAGCGTGCCGATGAGCAGGAAGGCCTGTGCCTGTGGCGCGCCGGCAGCGTCGCTCAGCGTGATTGCATGCGGGACGACGTACGGAAACAGACTGATGCCGAGGCCGAGATAACACATCGCGAACAGCCCCATTGCGCCGATGAAAGGCGTGAAATCCTGCCGGCCCGCAAGTGAGCGCCATACCCACCAGGCGAGTGCGGCGGTGATCAATGGAACGGGTGCGAGCACCAGCATGTTGGGCCAGGAGAACCAGCGGTGCGCAATGCTCGGTTCGAACTGCGGCGTCCAGATGCTCACCATGGCAATGAATGCGAGCACGCCGTACAGCGCGATGCGCGCTTTCCCGCGCGCCCAATCCTGCAGTGCGCCCTCGGTCTTCATGATCAACCAGGTCGCTCCCAGCAACATATATCCGAAAACCAGTCCGATGCCGACTGCGAGCACGAATGGATTGATCCAGTCCAGCGTGCTGCCGACGTACTGACCGTCGCGTACGGCAAAGCCCCGCACATACTTGCCCAGCACGCAACCCTGCGCGAAGGTCGCCGCCAGAGAGCCGGCGAAAAAGGCGCCGTTCCAGTAGTGCTTGTGCGAACCGGCATGTGGTCTGAATTCGAACGCGACGCCGCGAAACAACAGGCCGAGCAGCATGACCAGAATGGGGAAGTACACCGCCGGCATGATGATCGCGAAAGCGATCGGAAATGCTGCGAACAAGCCGATGCCGCCGAGCACCAGCCAGGTTTCGTTGCCGTCCCAGATCGGCGCCACCGAATTCATCATCAGGTCGCGCGACGCTTCATCGGGGGCGAAGGGAAACAGAATGCCGACGCCCAGATCGAAGCCGTCGAGCAGCACATACATGAACACCGCGATGGCCAGTATCAGCGTCCAGATGGGTACGAGGTCGAGCGCCATGGGTCATTGCTCCGACTCGATTGCAGCGGACATCGGGCGTGCCGGTCGGTCACCCATGCGCAGGTCGCGCGCTTCCGTCGTGTCGCGCGGACCGCGTCGTGCCAGGCGGACAAGGTAGAAGGTTCCCGCGCCGAATATCAGCGCATACACGATGACGTACAGAACGAACGATACGATGACATCGCCGCCGCTCAATGAAGGGCTCACGCTATCGGCGGTGCGTAACAGGCCCTGGACGGTCCATGGTTGGCGACCTGCTTCAGTGGTCACCCAGCCTGCCGTGACCGCGATGTAGCCGACCGGAATGGACCACGTGCAGGCCCGCAGAAAACGGGGCGAATCGAATAACCGTCCTTTCAGCTTGAGATACCACGCCGATGCAGTGAGCAGAAACATGATTGCCCACATCGCAACCATGACGCGAAAACCGACGAACACCGGCACCACCGGTGGCCGGTCAGCCGGCTTGAAATCCTTCAGTCCGGTGACGACGCCTGCCGAATCGTGAGTCAGGTACCAACTGGCGAGATTCGGAATCGCAATCTCGGCGTGATTGCTTTCGCTCTGCTCGTCGGGAATGGCGAATAGCACTGCGGGCTGTCCGGGACCCGTTTCCCAGAGTCCTTCCATGGCGGCAAGTTTCGCCGGCTGGTGTTCGAGCGTGTTGATGCCGTGCAGATCGCCGAGTACGAGTTGCAGCGGCACCAGGATGGTCGTGAGGCCGATACCCATCAGCAGCATTACGCGCGATTCCTCGACGTGGCGTCCGCCGCGCAGGTAATACGCGGCAACCCCGATGACCGTGAACGCGGTTGTGAGATACACCGCTGTCACGGTGTGCATCAGCCGGAATAGAAAGGACGGATTGAAAATCACCGCGAACCAGTCGGTCGGGATGAAGATGCCGTTCACCAGTTCGAATCCCGCTGGTGTGTGCATCCAACTGTTGGCCGCAAGGATCCAGAACGAGGATAACAAGGTGCCGAAAGCCACCAGGCAAGCAGAAAGGAAATGCGCCCATGGCGGCACCAGCTTGCGGCCGAACAACAGTACGCCGAGAAACGCCGCTTCGAGAAAGAATGCCGTCAGTCCCTCGTAACCCATCAAGGGCGCGATGATGTTGGAAGTGATTTCGGAGTAGCGACTCCAGTTCGTGCCGAACTGGAAGGGCATGACGATGCCGGACACCACGCCAAGGCCGAAGGACACGGCGAAAATCCGGATCCAGAAATTGGAGATGCGCAAAAAGACCGGGTTGCGGGTCCACAGATGGACGCCCTCGAGCACTGCAATATAGGTGGCCAGACCAATCGTGAACGCCGGCAGCAGAAAATGAAACACGATCAGGAAAGCGAACTGCAGACGCGATAGAAACAGCGGATCGGCTTCCATCAAAACTCCTTGGCAATAGCGTGAAACGCGTTTGCTTCGTGTTTCGTGTTCGCGGTGGGCGCTGACAGGCGTTCCGCTTATTTTTTGTTGATGGGCCTATGCGGGGTCTGCCCGGTACCGGCGGCTCGAAGTGCTGCGCGGACTCCAGGCGAAGTGCGTGCAAAATTCGGGCCTCGCCGTTCGCAGCGCTTGCTGCTAACGATCGAGGTCGATGTCTTCGTACGAACTCGGATCGCCGACCGGTTCGAGGTGCGTCTCGGTGTAGGAACCCGGCACCGCTACGCGAATGCGCGCTTCGATTTCTTCAACGATGTGATGCGCGTCCGTCACTGTCCACTCGCCCGGCACGAGCACATGGACCGATATGAAAGATCGCCCCGCGGCCCGCCGTGTGCGCAAGGCGTGATAGCGCACGCCCGCATCGTAGTAGCTGTCGAGCACAGTGATGACTGCCTCGCGTTGCGTGCCGGGGATCGCTTCGTCCATCAGCCCGCGGAAGGATTGCAGTAAAAGACTTCCGCCGGTCCAGACGATGTTGGCGGCGACCGCGAGTGCGATGATGGGGTCGAGTCGCCACCAGCCGGTGACAGCGACCGCGCCGACGGCGAAGACAACCCCGATCGAGGTCCACACGTCGGTCATCAGGTGGCGCGCATCCGCGTCCAGTGCGATCGAACGATGGTCGCGTGCCTGCCGCAGCAGCACGCGCGCGACGGCGAAGTTGATGATCGAGGCGAGCAGCGATACCGTCACGCCGGCGACGGCCTGCTGGATCGGCAGCGGATTCATGAAGCGCTGGATGGCGGCATACGCGATGCCGCAAGCGGCAAGCAGGATCAACAGTCCTTCGAATGCGCTGGCCAGATACTCGGCCTTGCTGAAACCGTAGGCGTGCTGCTCCGTGGGCGGTCGTGTGGCGAGGATGAGCATGCCGAGCGTAACCAGCGCGGCGGCGAGATTGACGAACGACTCGAGCGCATCGGACAGCAGACCGACGGAGTCAGTCAGCCACCATGCGAACAGCTTGAGCACGATTGTCGCGATCGCCGCGCCGACCGAAAGCCAGGCGAATCGCGCCAGCGACGGTCGCGTGGTTTTGGCGCTCACTTCACCATGCACGATAAACGACCCAGCTGGTCAGCACGATGGCGGTGATCCAGAGCATGACGATGACGACCGCCGCGGTGTAGCTGCGCGGCCGTTGGCCGGAGATTTCCTCGCTGGCGCGAATACGCGCGGCCTCCATGACCGACGGCGGAATCAGCCGAATCGCAAAGGCAAGCGCGAACGGCAGCAAAATGATTTCGTCGACGAAGCCGAGCACGGGGATGAAATCGGGAATCGGATCGATGGGCGACAACGCATAGGCCACGACGAAAGCGACGAAGGCTTTGGCGTACCAGGGCGTGGCCGGATCGCGCGCGGCGAAGTAGAGCGCCATGGTTTCGCGTTTCAGGCGTTGTGCGTGGTCGCGCAGTTTTTGCAGCAAGGGGCGCTTTGAAGGATGCATTGCGGGCTATTTTAGCGGGCCGCAGCGCTTGGGCGCCGATCAAAATCCAGCGCCGCGCGCTCGCGATCTTCCCAGGAGCCGAGCAAGGGCATTCCCTACCAGAAATTGAAGCATCTGCCTTTTGCGATCATCGGCCCGCTCGGCAGACCGGTGCTGGAGCCGCCCGCCGGTTCCATGGTGATCGCCAGTTCCGGCACGTCTTTCAATGCGGTATCCGCGATGTCGACCATCTGCATCGTGCCTTTTGGTTCGGGCGGAATGATACCCAGCGAACGCGGCGCTTCGCCCGGCCTGGCCGGCATGGCCCACAGTTCGTAACTGTGCGTTGCAGGCATTTGCGGTAGCGATACGCGTTTTACCCACAGTTCGTTCGCCTGGCGTCCGGCATAGGCCATGAACATCAACTTGTCTTTGTCGTCCATGGCGTGCAGCACGGCGATGTAAGACGGCTGCATGCGGTTGTCCGCGGTTACGGGCGCTTGCGGGCCGGGTTGATCCGGGCTTTTCAGCATCACGGTGAACAGTACGGCCGCAGCGAAGCCCGTTGCGATCAATCCCCAGTTGCGCCAGAAC
>DATCWO010000175.1:0-3260 GCA_036566325.1 Burkholderiales bacterium
GTACGTGCCGGGCACCACGCTCGACAGCTTCTGTGAAGTCGACAATCTGCTGCCGCTCGGCAAGGTCGTCGAAATCATTTTCAAATGCATCCGCGCGCTCGACTACGCCTATCAGATGGGCGTCATCCATCGCGACATCAAGCCCGGCAACATTCTTTACAGCGACACCGGCGATATCAAGGTGAGCGATTTCGGCGCGTCCTTTCAGGAAGCGCTGGCCGAAGAAACCACGCAGATGAGCGGCATCGGTTCGCCGGCATACATGTCGCCCGAAGCGATCCGCATGGAAAAACTCACGCACCAGACGGATATCTATTCGCTCGGAGTGGTGATGTACAAACTGCTGACCGGCCGGCTGCCGTTCAGCGCCTCGAATCAGCTTTCGCTGACCTACGAAATTCTCAACATGCCGCCCATGCCGCCGTCCAATGCGCGGCCGGATCTGCCCAAATTGCTGGACAAGATCTGCCTCAAGGCGATGCAGAAGAATCCGGCCGATCGGTATCAGAGCTGGATCGACTTCGGCAAGGACCTGTCGAGCGCATTCGGCAGCCTGCGACTGTCCGGTGAAACGCTTTCCGATTCGGAGAAATTCAACGAACTGCGGCAACTGCCGTTCTTCGCCGACTTCGATGACGTCATGCTGTGGGAAGGACTGCGCATCGGATCATGGCGCGGCATCACCAAGGACACCGCCATCATCAATGAGGGCGAGCCGGGCGACAGCTTTTACCTGCTGGTGCAGGGCGAAGTCGAGGTGTACATGCACGGCAAGTCGCTCAACGTCCTGCAGCGCGGCAACATTTTCGGCGAGGTGCTCTACTTCAGCGACAAGCCGGCGCTGCGCACCACGACCATTCGTTCGATCACCGATGTCACCGCGCTGGAAATCAAGAGCGCCGCATTGCGCGGCGCCAGCGCGATCTGCCAGGTGTCGTTTCAACGCGCCTTCATGCGCGTGCTGATCGATCGGCTCAGTCAGGCGAACGCGAAACTCGCGGGGCGCTGAAAGCTTACCGCGAAGCCCCGCTCGGCGAATTGCCGCAAATACCGGCCATCTTCATCGCAGCGACCATTCGTCCATCCGACCAAAATTCCGATCGTGCGCGACAAACGCATAGCCAGGCGACGTTGACGGCAGGTGCGCGCTTGCTGCTTTGATCGTCGTCAAATCATCTTGTCCATGAACTCCTTGGGAACAAAAACGACAAGCCCACTTCGCCTCATGACGATCATGGGCATCACCCAGATTCTGGGGTGGGCAACGAGCCTCTATCTGCCGGCCGTGCTGGCGGGACCGATCTCACATGACACCGGCTGGCCGCTCGGGGGTGTAGTGGCCGGACTCTCCGGTGCACTGCTGATCGCGGGTTTCAGTGCGCCCAAGGCGGGACGATGGATCGACGAGTACGGTGGCCGCCCGATTCTCGCCGGCGGTTCGTTATGCTTCGCGACGGGCCTCGTACTGTTGGGCGTCGCGCCCAATCTTTACGTTTACTACCTTGGTTGGGTAGTGCTCGGCATCGCGATGGCGCTCGGCCTGTACGACGCCGCCTTCGCCACGCTCGGACGAATGTACGGCCTGGGCGCGCGCACGGCAATGAGCGGCTTGACGCTGATCGGCGGGTTCGCAAGCACCGTGGGCTGGCCCGCGATGGCCGCATTGGAAGACGCACTCGGCTGGCGTGATACCTGTCTCATACTCGCCGCGACGCACCTTGTGATTGCGCTGCCCCTTCATCTGCTCTGCCTCCCCAAGGAAACGCGCCGGAAATCCACCGGGTCGCGCACCAAGGACGGCAAAGACGCAAAGGGCTCAACCACCGCCACGCGACTTTTCATTCTTGTCGCGGCCATCTTCACGACTCAACTCTTTGTGATGTCCGCGCTGTCGGTGCATGTGCTCGATATTCTCGCCCGGCTCGGATTGACTGCGGCGGTGGCACTCGCGGTCGGCATGGTGATCGGCCCTGCGCAGGTCCTGGGACGATTGATCGAAATGTCGTTCTTTCGCAGCATTCACCCTACGTGGTCCACGCGCGGCGCATTGTTGCTTTTCCTCATCGGTGTCGCATTGTTCGTCCCCGCCGCCTCGAATTGGGCCTTTCTTGCCGCCGCACTCTATGGCGCAGGAAACGGCATCCTGACCATCGTGCGCGGCACGCTACCGCTCAGGCTGTTCGGCGCGGAAGGTTATGGCGCGCGACTCGGCATGCTCGCCCGGCCCATCCTGATTGCGCAAGCCGCGGCGCCGCTTATCGCGGCGCTGATGCTCGATACAGTCGGCGCGCGCGTGACGCTCGGCCTGCTGTGCGTCTTGTTGCTGTTGGCTTTTGCCGCGAGTCTCCGACTACCGAGCGACGACCGATAAATCGAAAAACTAATCCCGCCTCGCACCCACCACGCCGTATTCGATTTCGGACAGCGTGTAGAAAAGGCGCAGTTTTTCATTCGCCAGATAGCTCAGAAACGTCTCGGCCAGAATGGTCGTGGTGATGAAGCAGGCCATCATCGGCTGCGTACGATCGTCATCGAAAAAACCTTCATCGCGCAACTCACCGCGACGGCCGTACCCGGCCGCTGCCTTGTACATCGCGCCGCCGGAAATGCCTGCCCAGCGAGCGGCACCGAACAGCCACTCATGCACCAGCACCTTTTCGTGCTTTGCATTCTCCGGGAAGTAGATTTCCAATCGCACGCCACGCGCCACGGCTTACCGTCCTTTCCGACACGACTCCACAACGGATATATCGGACGGAGCGGGGCGAACTTTAGGCGGCGGATCGGGTGACGAAATGAACGGTCTGAATGCCCGCGATGGTCAACAACAGCGAGCAACCCAGATGCAGCGCGATGTGGGCCGTCGCCCAGCCGTACTCGCCGCGCGTCAGCAACGCGACCGATTCGGCGGAGAACGTCGAGAAGGTCGTCAGCGCACCCAGAAAACCGGTGATGACAAATAATCGCAATTCAGGCGAGGCGCCGGGATTTTGTGCGAACCACGCAATGGCGACGCCGACCAGATAGCCGCCGATTGCATTGGCGAGCAATGTACCGAGCGGCAGGTGCGTCAGGGCGCCGTTGAACCAAGTAGCAAGCGTCCAGCGCGCGTAGGCGCCAAGAACGGCGCCGGCACCGACCGCGAGCAGCGCCCAACCAATCACGCGCGATCGCTTTCGCCGGCCCAGCGTTCCGCTGCCTGATCGTCCGACTCGTGCGCATCCACCCACCGCTCACCCTGCGGGGTCTGTTCCTTCTTC
>DATCWO010000179.1:0-4097 GCA_036566325.1 Burkholderiales bacterium
TGATCACACCTTCGAAAGTCATGGCGTGAAGGTGATCGTCGATCCGAAGAGCCTGCCGTATATCGATGGCACGGAGCTCGACTTCGCACGTGAGGGTCTGAATGAGGGCTTCAAGTTCAACAATCCGAACGTGAAGGATGCGTGCGGCTGCGGCGAGAGCTTCAACGTTTAACGAGGCCCATTCCGTTGCGAGGCGTTGTTGCGCGGCCTTGCCGTACTTCCTCATGTACTGTCTGCAGCCGCGCGCCTAGCCTCGCCTAGGACTGATTCTCGTTGTAAACAGTAAGGGGGCGAGAGCCCCCTTTTTCTTAAGCTCCGCGCATGGCCCTCGATCTTTCCCTCAATCATTTCGAACTGTTC
Source organism: Burkholderiales bacterium (assembly GCA_036566325.1). Lineage (GTDB taxonomy): Bacteria > Pseudomonadota > Gammaproteobacteria > Burkholderiales > SG8-39 > ZC4RG42. The sequence continues at coordinate 361 of DATCWO010000179.1, forward strand.
GGTTTGCCCACGCGCTTCGACGTGCCGCTTGATCAGGCGGACGTGTCCTATCGCAACATCCAGAACCAAGTCCATCCCGATCGTTTCGCGCACGCGAGCGAGGCCGAGCGGCGCGTGTCGATGCAATGGGCGACGCGGGTCAACGAGGCCTACCAGACCATCAAGTCGCCGCTGAAACGCGCGACCTATCTGCTGGAACTGCGCGGCATGGACGTGGGCGCGGAAAGCAACACCGCCATGCCGGCTGATTTTCTGATGGCGCAAATGGAATGGCGCGAGGCCGTCGAAGAAGCCGCAAGCGACAGGAGCGTCGATGCGTTGGATGCGCTGTTGCGCAAATTGCACGGCGAAATGAACGAGTACTACAGCGAACTTACGCGCCTGATCGATGTGGCGAACGACTACGGCGCGGCTGTGCAAACGGTGCGTAAATTGATGTTCCTGGAGCGGCTGCGAAGCGAAATCGGCGACGCGATCGCCGATATGGAAGGCTGAATCGAGTCATGGCACTGCTGCAAATTTCCGAGCCGGGTGCGTCGACCGCGCCGCATCAACACCGACTCGCAATAGGAATCGATCTCGGCACGACCAACTCGCTGGTGGCCACGGTTCGCAATGGCGTCGCCATTGCACTGAACGACGCGCAAGGGCGCGCGTTGCTGCCGTCCGTGGTGCGCTATCACGAGAATGGCGAGGCCACGGTGGGTCATGCCGCGCAGGCGGACGAAACGCGCGACCCGCACAATACGATTCTGTCGGCCAAGCGTTTCATGGGGCGCGGCCTGAAGGATGTGACGCACGCCGAAAGTCTTCCCTACGATTTCGTCGATACGCCGGGCATGGTGCAGATCCGTACCGCCGCCGGCGTCAAGAGTCCGGTGGAGGTCTCGGCCGAGGTATTGCGTGCGCTGCGCGAACGCGCCGAAGAGGCGCTCGGCGGCCCACTGGTCGGTGCGGTCGTAACGGTGCCGGCGTATTTCGACGATGCGCAACGTCAGGCGACCAAGGATGCCGCGACGCTGGCAGGTATCAACGTATTGCGTCTGCTCAACGAGCCGACCGCGGCTGCCATCGCCTACGGTCTGGATAACGCGGCCGAAGGCGTTTATGCGGTCTATGACCTCGGCGGTGGCACCTTCGATCTGTCGATCCTGCGGTTGTCGAAAGGCGTGTTCGAAGTATTGGCGACCAGCGGCGATGCCGCACTCGGCGGTGACGATTTCGATCAGCGCCTGTATGGCTGGATGATCGAGCAGGCGAAACTCTCGCATCTGTCCCCGGAAGATACGCGGCTGCTGCTCGGCAAGGCGCGCGTCGCGAAGGAACAACTCACCACCAATGACGACACACGCGTGACGGCGACGCTGCACAGCGGCGCAAGCGTCGATCTCGTGCTGACGCGTCAGCAGTTCTGGGAGTTGACCCGCGATCTGGTGGCGAAGACGCTCACGCCGACGCGAAAGGCGTTGCGCGATGCGGGCCTGACGGCGGAAGAAGTGAAGGGCGTTGTGATGGTCGGCGGCGCGACGCGCATGCCGAACGTGCAGCAAGCGGTGGCCGAATATTTCGGGCAGGCGCCGCTGAACAACCTCGACCCGGACAAGGTCGTGGCGCTCGGCGCGGCGACGCAGGCGAATGTGCTGGCCGGCAATCGCGCCGGTGCGGACGACTGGCTGCTGCTCGATGTGATTCCGCTGTCGCTCGGTCTCGAAACCATGGGCGGGCTGGTCGAAAAAATCATTCCGCGCAATTCGACCATTCCGGTGGCGAAGGCGCAGGACTTCACCACGTTCAAGGACGGCCAGACGGCCCTTGCCGTGCATGTGGTGCAGGGCGAGCGGGAACTGGTTTCCGATTGCCGTTCGCTCGCGCGTTTCGAACTGCGCGGCATTCCGCCGATGGTGGCGGGCGCCGCGCGCATACGCGTGACCTTTCAGGTCGATGCCGACGGCTTGCTGTCGGTCAGCGCCAGGGAAGCGACCACAGGCGTTCAGGCGGCCGTTACGGTCAAACCGTCTTACGGTCTGGCGGACGAGGACATCACGCGCATGTTGAAGGATTCTTTCGAGCACGCGCGCGACGACGTGCACGTGCGCGCCTTGCGCGAACAACAGGTCGAGGCCGCGCGTGTCATCGAGGCGGTCGATGCTGCGCTCGCACAGGACAGCGATTTGCTCAGTGCCCAGGAACAGCAAGTCGTGCGTTGCCTGCTCGACGAACTGCGCGCGGCAATGCAGCAGAACGATCATCGCGCGCTGAAGCAGGCGATTGATCGGGTCGGCAAAGGTACCGACGAATTCGCTTCGCGACGCATGGATCGCTCCATCAAACGCGCGCTGGCAGGGAAGAAAATAGAACAGCTATAAGAGCCGAATAACGGCTTCTGTAAAGGCTTCTGCCTCAATCAAGGTTTTTCAAATGCCCATAATCACCGTACTGCCTCATCCTGAGCTCTGCCCGGAAGGCGCGAGCTTCGAGGCCGATCCGCGCAAATCGATCTGCGACAACCTGCTCGCGCACGACATCGAAATCGAACATGCGTGCGAAAAATCCTGTGCCTGCACGACCTGTCACGTCGTCGTTCGCCAGGGTTTCGATTCGCTCGATCCGTCGCATGAGGAAGAGGACGACATGCTCGACAAGGCCTGGGGGCTGGAGCCCAATTCACGTTTGTCCTGCCAGGCGCGCGTCAAGAGCGAGGATCTCGTGATCGAGATTCCTAAATACACCATCAATCTGGCCAGCGAGCGCAAATAGGAGAAGGGCGATGAAGTGGACCGACGTGCAGGAAATCGCCATTGCGCTCACCGACGCGCATCCCGACATCGACCCGCGCACGGTGCGATTCACCGATCTGCACGGTTGGGTGATGGCGCTCGACGGCTTCGATGACGATCCGAAACGCGCGGGCGAGAAAGTGCTCGAAGCGATTCAGGCGGCTTGGATCGGCGAATCGGATTTCGATGACTGAATGGTCAATCCTGGATTCCGGATCACGCGGCTACGCCGCTGTCAGGAATGACGCATCCATCGTCATTCCCGCGGAAGCGGGAATCCAGAAGCGCCGCGAAAGCGTTCGATCGCGGGTTGGTTTTCCGGATTCCAGATCGCGCCGCTGCGCGGCTTGCCCGGAATGACGGCTCAGGGAAACAGATTTAACACGCCGTCCAGGCCGCAGTGATTAAGCGCATACGTGGCCTGCTGTCTGACGATCGGTTTGGCGTGATAGGCGATGCTGACACCGGCTGCGGTCATCATCGGTAAATCGTTCGCGCCGTCTCCCAGGACCATTGCCTGTTGCGGTGTGATGCCGAGTTCTGTGCAGGTCTCGCGTAGCGCCGCAACCTTGCCTTGCGCATCGAAGATGTGGCCGAGCACGCGTCCGGTCAGCTTGTCGTCGCGCACTTCGAGCACGTTGGAACGCGTGTAGTCGAGCTTCAGGCGTGTCTTGAGGCGATCGACGAAGTAAGTGAATCCGCCCGACACCAGCAGCGTTTTGATACCCAAGCTTCGGGCGTGCGCTAACAATGTTTCCGCGCCCGGCGACAGGTGCAGACGTTCCTGGTAGACGTGTTCCAGCGCGGCGACCGGCAGGCCTTCCAGCAGCGCGACGCGTCGGCGCAGCGATTCGGCAAAGTGGATTTCGCCGCGCATCGCCGCGGCCGTGACGCTGCTGACCTTTGCTCTCATTCTGGCCATGTCGGCCAGTTCGTCGATGCATTCGATGGTGATGAGCG
>DATCWO010000247.1:0-11124 GCA_036566325.1 Burkholderiales bacterium
CCGCGCATTCCGCAGATCACCCGGCGCGGGTCGAAGCGAAGTTCGAAACTCGCGTCGTTCAGCGATCCCGCGGCATAAGCCTCTTCGCCGAATCGCGGCACCTGCTCGCCTTTGAGGAGAGAGAAATCGATCCAGCCATCGATCGCGCTGCGCAATGGCGTCGGAATGTCGTGCAGGGAAAGATTGGTCACGGCTGTTCGCGATCCGGGCATTGAGGGGAAGGCATTAAAGGCAATGTCGTCATTCTTTCCATTCGCCGATTTTCTCCAGTTTGTTCTTGAGGCCGGGCAGATTGAAACCACGCGAAGACGCTTTCTTCGCATAGTCACGCGCCTTGCCGTACTCCTTCAGATCGAAGTAGGCGAGGCCCATGTTGTAGTAAAGATTGCCGCTCGAGCCGTTCTCTTCGGCCTTGCGGAACTGACTCAGCGCCTCTTTCGGTTTGTCGTCCTTGAGCAATTGCACGCCGTAGACGCCGCGTACATTCGGATCGTCCGGTGCGAACGCCAGTGCGCGCTGGAACCAGCAGTCGAGCGTGAATGCGGAGCCGGGTGGTTTGGTACTCTTTTCGCGCCGCGCAAGATTCGCCATCGCATTCAGTGCACGCGGATGGTTGGGGAACGCGCGCAGCGTGTAGGAAATATCCTTGCCGATCACGGCATTCGACGCACCCTTGCGCAGATGTTCCACTTGCGGGGTGAAGTGATAGTCCTCGACGATCTTGCGCCGTTCCGGTGGCGCAGTGCGATAGTCGTACGGACCAAAGTGGTTTTCCAGCGAACCGCAGGCGCCATCCTGCGCAAGGGCCAGCGGTGCGTTGAACAAGGCAGCGACGAACATTGCTGCACCGGCATGTATGAGCTTAGCTTTCACGTAGGCCTCCCGTCAGAGTGCTGGACACCTTGATCGCAGCGCAACGCGCGGCAGCGCCGACGCAATAGGCAAGGGTCCTGGGACGAAAATCGAAATGGTGCAGGGCGAGCCTGAACGACTCGTAGGCAACGCAGACATCGCCCCGCCGGTAGTGCCGGTAGCCGTGACCGAAGCACAGTCGCGACAGTCGGCGATCCAGGCTCACGCGATCGACGCGTTGCCCGTCCGCGCCGGTCTTGCCGAATCGTTCGAGTGCGCGCAGCAGCACGCGATACTCGTTGTTCTCGCGCCGTTCCGCCGCCGTGGTCGAGGCGGCGTGGATGCGATACAACGCGAGCGTGCGCGACAGCTTCGCTACCCGAAAGCGTTGGGTTGCGCGCAGCCACAGGTCGTAATCCTCGCCGGTGCGCAGGCTTTCGTCGAAGCCACCGATCGTTTCGAACACGCTGCGGTGCGCAACGGCGGTGATCGAATGGATCATGCTGTCGAGCAGCATGCCGGTGTAGATCGAGCCGGAGGCAGCCTCGTCGATGTCATCGCCGCACTCGTTGGGCGAGCGCATCAATTCCTGCGCACCGTCTGTGTCGCCATGCCAGCGTTGCCAGCGGCCGTACACGATGCGGATGTCCGGGTGCCGGGCGAAGTACGCCATCTGCGCGCTGATCTTGCCGGGCAGCCACAGATCGTCGGCATCCAGAAAGGCGATGTACTCGCCTTGTGCGATGGCGAGCGCGTGATTGCGCGCTGCGGCCGGGCCGCTGTTCGGCTGGCGGACGAGCCTGATGCGGTGCTGCAGCGGTGCGATCGCATCGGCCGTGCCGTCGGTCGAACCGTCATCCACGACGATGACTTCGAGATTCCGGTAGTCCTGCGCCAGCACGCTCTCCAATGCGTCGCGTATATAGGCGGCGCAGTTATAGGCGGGAATGATCACCGAGACGCACGGCGCGTTCATGAGCATCTCAATGTGCTTGCGTGCGCGTTTGCCACGGCGGCATGCCGGGCAGCGTCGCACCGTACAGTCGCGCGGCGATGCGGAGCAGCTTCAGCCGCGCGGTACGGTCGCTCGAACTGCGACGGGCGACGCCGAGCAGTCCGCGCGCCAGTGCATGCAGCACCGTCCGACCCGTGCCGGTACGGCGCAGACCGCGCGCCGCGCTATAGAAATTCAGCGGATCTTCCAGCAGACGCAAGACGAAATAGCGCTGCTGTGCGGCCTGCGCGATCGCGCGACGCTCGTCGCGAGTGGGGCCGATCCCGCTGCCGTCGGTCAGCGTGGCGTAATTCAGCGCATCTTCGATCATTTCCTCTTCCAGTCCCTTGCCTGCCATCACGCTCATGCGGTTCAGCAACGCCAGCCGCTTCAGCGAGGCGTCGCATACCGTCGCGCGCACCGGTGTGAGGTATTCGCAGAGCGCCGCATCCGCACGCAGTTCGCGCCCGAGCATGCGGTCGTATTGCAGAAACACGCGCTCCCGTTTGTCGCTTGCGTAGCGCTGTGTGGCCGGTCCGCGCTCGCCTTCGTGACGACGAAACACGAACGTGGGGCGATCGAGCAGCGCCACCGGATAGCGGCGCACCAGTCGCAGCAGCATTTCGTAATCCTCGGAGGCCACCAGATCCTCTCGAAACGGTCCAACTTGCCGATAACACTCGCTCCGCACCAGCGCGCCCTGCAGCGTTGTGAAGCAGCTGCGCATGAACTGCAGGCGCAGACTGGTTTCATTAACCGGGGGCCAGCGATGTTCCTTCGTCGGCTCAATCGCGCCGTTGTCGCCGTTGCGTCCCCACAGATGATTGCTCAGCACCACTTGGGCGTCCGGCCGGCGATCCAGCAGCGCGAGCCGGCTCTGGATGGACGTGAGCATTGCGACGTCGTCGTCGTCGAAGATCCACACCCATTCGCCGGTGACCATCGGCAGCGCAAAATTAAGCGCGCGCGGCTTGCCGCCATTTTCCTTGCGTACGTAGCTGATGCGGCTGTCGCAACAATTGTTCACGCTTCGCACGCGTTCGGCGGTGTCGTCGGTCGAGCCATCGTCCACCACGATGATCTGATGCGCCGGTATTGTTTGCGCGAGGAGCGAGTGCAGACATTCCTCCAGCAGCGCGGCGCGGTTGTAGGTCGGTACCAGAATGGAGACGGTGCGCTCGGTCATTGCGTTCAGGCGCCGCTCGAAGGCGCGAAGTCGATGACGGTCGGCGGCGCGGCGTCGCGCCGATACAGCACGCGGTTGCCGTCGGCGCTTGTATTCATCGGCACATAGCCCGCCTGTGCGAAGGCGCGCTGCGCCCGGAGAATCGTGGGCGTGCCGATCTCGGTCGGGTGGAACGCAATGAGCACTTTGCGAATGCCAAGCTCGATCACGTCCTTGATCAACTGACATTCCCCTCCATCGACGCCGATGATCAGAAAGGTCGGCCGATGCGCACGCAGCGCATCGCGCAGGGTGCGGCCGGGCACGAGGAACTTGCGTGCGTATCGACCTGGGCCGGTGTCGCCCAACGTGTCGCTTGCTTGCAGCGTGCGCATGCCGGTCACGCAGCCGATCGCGCAGTGTTCGAGTCGCGGTGCAATGCCGTTCAGCGCGAACGTATCGCGCGCGGCCTGCACCATCGCCGGATGCGATTCGAAGGTCACGATCCGATTCGACCCGAGCCGACGCGCGCACAGCGCGGCAATCACGCCGATACCGCTGCCCACTTCCATCACCACGTCGTCGTCTTCCAGCGCGTGGCGTACAAGTTGGCGCTCCACGCCGGCATAGGTTCGCGCGAGCAGATCGCGTGCGAGTCGCAACGAATAGTGCGGACGCAACTGCACCTTCACCCCATCCAGTTCGACCACCTGTCCGGTGGTGCGTGCAACCGCGACATGAAGTCGAGCGCCGACCAGGTCGGCACAGCGCCGCGGGTTGCTCAACATCCAGCGACTCGACCAGTAGCCGCGTTTGGCGTAGCCCATCGCGGCATCCATCATGCTGTCGTAGCGCTTCTCCGCAGCGCTCGGCAAACTTATCGCGGCACGCTGCCATCCCTGAGGGCTGGGCTCATCGTTGCCGTAAAACGGGATCTGGCTCATGGATCTCACCGTTCCAGGTAAGCGCGGACGACGGGCCGCGGGCCGGCAAATGCCGCGACACGCAGCCATACGCGCCAGAGAACGGATCGGCCGAGCGCCACATGTTCGGATTTGCGAGCGGCATGCAGCAAGCCGCGCGCCAGGCAGCCGGCGAACAAGCGCATCAATGGTCCGGACGAGCGCGAACGCAGCTCGCGCAGAAAGCCCTTGGGATCTTCCTGCACGCGGGCGAGCCAATACGGTTGCGTCATGGCCCGCGCACACAGTGCCCGTTCTTCACGACTCAATCCGCCGATGCCGCAACGCGCTTGAATCGCCGCGGCAGCGGCGAGATCGTCGAGCGCTTCATCGACCAGGCCTTTGCTTGCCATCACACTCATGCGCGTGAGCAGCGCAAGGCGCGATTCGCAGGGCGTGAGCGGACGGCCGGATACCGGCGGAGCGAGATACTCGCCGAGCGCGAGTTCGCCTCGGATGCGCCGACCGAGGCGACCGTCGAATTCCATCCACACTTTTTTACGCGCTGATTCATCATGACGCAGCGCCTTGGGGCCGCGCATGCCGCCATGGTCGCGCCATACGAACGTCGGTTCGTGCAGCACCGCCGCCTTGTAATGGCGCAGCAGTCGTACCGTCATTTCGTAGTCGGCGCTACGCAGAAAACCGGTATCGAAGTCGCCGACGGCGCGCAGGCATCGCCGCCGGATCAGCATGCCCTGAAATAGAAACAGATGATTGCGCAGCGTGCTGATGAACAGACGATGATCGGTCGGCCCGCGCACGGACACGCGTCGGCCGCGTTCGATGCGACCGTCTGGCCCGTCGACGCCGAGATAGTGTTCGCTCAATACGATGTCCGCTTCCGCCTGCACGTGCGCCGCATCCAGCCGGCGTTCGATGGAATCGCGCAGTGCGACATCGTCATCGTCGAAAAACCACAGCCATTCGCTGGTTGCCAGTTCCAGCGCGCGGTTGAACGCGGCCGGACGGCCCGCGTTCGGCTGCCACACATAAGTGATGCGATCCGCATAGCGTGCGATGACGCCGTGCATCTCTTCATCCGAACCGTCGTCGATCAGGATGATCTGCGCAGGCGCATGCGTCTGGTTCAGCACACTGTCGAGGCACTCGTTCAGGTACGCGGTGCGGTTGTAAGTCGCGATGATGACCGTGACCGTGTCGCGCTCCGGTCCGGGGGAGGGTGCAGCCGATGCGGAGATCGTTGAGTTCATGTCTGCCTCCTCGTGCGCCAGTGGTTCTCCCGCAGGAAACCGCCGACGATGCGCAACAAGCGCGCTTCGGCGCCGTCTTCGCGACCGCCCAGATGCCACAGCAGCAGCAGCGAAAGCGTGTAAACAATTGCGCCAGCCACAATCAGCGCCAGCAGCATCGCCAGTTGCGATCCGGTCGATACAGGCTGCCAGTAGCCCGTACCTCGTAGTGCAAGCAGCGCACCGGTCATCAACAGCGATGCGGCGACCGGCCGGAACAGCGCCCCGACCACGCGCATGCCGCGCAGGTCGAGATAGGTTCGCAGCAGCCAGATGTTTAGCGCGCCGGTAACGATGTAGATGCCGGTGAGGCCCCAGGTTGCGATGGTCAGGTTGTAGTGGGTCAGCAGGAAGGCGAACATGGGGAAGGCGAGCACGATGTAGAGCGCCATCAGCTTGGCCGACAGATGCTGTTGCCCCAGGGCAAGATAAGTAGTGCCGAAGGTGGCCTGCAGCGAACGGATGGCGCCGTATACCGCGAGCGGCGCCATGAGCGGAATCACCGAAACCCATTTCGGCCCGAGCATCACCATCACGAACAGATCGGCGAGACACGAGAGGCCTGCGGCGACCGGCAGGGACAATACGGCGACGAGTTGGAACACGGTGATGAAACCGTCGGCGAGGCGGGGTTTGTCGCCCTGCAGGCGTGAATAACCGGGAAACACCGCGCGCATCAGCGGATAGGTCAACTCCGTCGTCGGCAGACTCGATACTTCATAGGCAATGTTGTACGCACCCAGTGCCGCCGGCCCGGCGCGGTTGCCGACGATGAAATCGGTGCCGCGCTGCTGGATGAAGAACAGGATGCTGTTGCCGGTCACCCACTTGGAGAAGTGGAAAAAATCTTTCGCGTGCGAGAGCGTGAGACGCGGCCGGTACGAAAACAGCACATAGCTGAGCAGCACATCGACCACGCTGCGTGTGAGCATGCCGAACAGCAGCGCCCAGAAACTCTGCCAGTAAAAAGCCAGACCGACGGTGACGGCGAAGGACGAAAGCTTGGAAATCAGGCCGAGCGCGAAAATCCGCTTGAAGCGCAATGCCTGTTCGTGCAGCACCACGCCGATGTTGCGGAAGCCGCCGAAAAAAGCGGTGAACGCGAGCACGCCCATGATGCTTGCGACACGCGGCTCATGGTAGATCGCGATCGCCACCGGGGCGAGGGCGAGCAGCAGCGCGGCCTTGAGCACGCCGATGCAGAGGTTCAGCGTCCACGCTGAATCGAGGTGCGCGCGTTCCTGTGTCTGGCGCTGGATGATCGCCCATTCCAGCCCTACCGCAGTGGTGGCTTCGAGCGCGGCGAGGATCGACGTGCCCATCGCAATCAGACCGAAGTCGGCCGGCACCAGCAGGCGCGCGAGAATCAGCGTGCTGGCCAGACCGATGATGCGCGTCGACATGCGCATGGCGAGGGTCCAGCCCGCGCTTTTGGCGACGTCGTTGCCCAGGCTCATCGAAGCACACCCATATCAGACCGCCACTTGCGCCGGATCGCGCAGATAGTGATTCGCGATCGCTTCGAGCTGCGTTTCGCCGTAGCGGCTTTCCATCGTTTTGCGCGCCGCCGCGCCGATGCGCGCTTGCAGCGCACGGTCTTCCTTCAGGCTGAGCAGAATCTCCATCACTTCGTCGTTCGAGTCGGCGATGAAACCGTTGACGCCGTGATGGAGGTGCTGCGCGATGCCGGCGCTCGAGCCGACGATCGGCGGCACGCCGCAGGCCATCGCTTCGGCGACGACGCGCCCATACGCTTCCGGCCACGCCGTCGAGGTGCGATAAAGAAAACAGTCGAGCCCTTGCATGAAGGGCGGTAGCGCCAGCGGCGCCATCATCGGCAGCAGTTCGATACGCGGATGCGCAGCCACGCGTGCGCGCAGACAGGTGCCACCCGCGATGCGGACGCGGAAGCCGGCCCCGGCGAGCCGCTCGTACAACGCCGGATCGCCGTCGGCAAATTTCACCGGGTCGTCCCGACTTGCCCGGCCGACGACGAACATGTCGCTGCGCTGCGACGTCGACGGCGTGTACACATCGAGATCGATGGGCGAGTCTTCGACGATGCCGGGCAGCCCCGCGTCGGCCTTGAGATTGTCCGATGCGTAGATCATTTCCACCCTGCGCTGGCCGTCGAGCGAAAGCCGTTTGAGCGTGCGCGCGAGACGCTTGCGATTGACGATGTTGTAGAGCAGCAGCGTGCGTGCGGGTTTGGCCCAGCGCCACCACGCGCCGATTTCGAAATACGCGCCGGCGAACAGAAACACGCCCTGTCTGGGGAAACGCAGCCGCGGCAGATTGATTTTCTGGATCGGCACCAGTTCGGCGAGCTGCGGATCGGGTTCGCGTTCGGTCCAGATGGTCGTGCGTGTGTAGCGCGACAGCACGCGATACATATCCATCGTGTGCAGTTCCGAACCGCCGATCTCGGTCATCGGATTGAGCAGATGCACTTCGGGGCGCAGCGGGACGTCGTCGCGTTTCATGACGCGTCCTCACGTGGCGGAAAAACGCACAGCACCGGGCGACCGTCGCGATCGGGTTGCCGATGCAGCGAGTCGGAGCGCTGAACGCGCAGCCATTGGCGCGTGCCGACGCAACAGAACGTCGCGGTGCCGAGTGTGACGGCGCCGAGCCGGCCGTGAGCGTTGAGCGAATCGGGGTTGTAGGCGTTGACGCGACTCATGGTCCATTGCACGCCACGCTCGCGTAGATAGGCGAAGGCCGTATCCCAAAGCCGCAGAAACACCCGACTGGCGCGGTGCGCCGGATGCACCCACACGTCGAAGTCCCACGCTGCCTGCTCGGTCGGCCTCGGCAGGAACAGGCAGTGCACCTCGTCTTCTTCGTAAGCTTCGTGCTTGAGCCAGAGAAAACCCAGCAGCGCGTTCGCCTTGAAAGCCGCAAAGCACACCGCGCCGTGCGCGAGCCGCTCGCGGATAACGGTTGGCGGGCGTGGCGATTGCGCGATCAATGCCGCGCACAGCGGGTGATGCGCGTCGATGCGCTCGACGCGCAGCGCGCCGACACGACGCGCGGAAAGCAGCGGCGACGGCGCAACCGGTTGCGCCGTCAGGTGATACTTCACGATACGAATCCGCCGTGCGCTCAGCCGTTGGGCGACGCGTGCAATGCGATAGAGCAATGCGTCCCTGAACGGCAGGTCCGCGATCGGCCGGCGCAAGCGGTGAAGCGCATCGGGCATGGCAGTCAGCATGCAACGCGCTCCACGGTCACGCCCGGTGCGCCCGCATAGTGCTTCTGCAGCCAGGCGAGCAGTTCGCTTTCGACTTGCGCGCGCCAGTCCTGGCGCGAGAAAGTATGGTCGGCATCGGACACGTCGATGCGGGTGACGTGTTGCGCGTCGAGCAGGCCGCGCCAGGCGGAGCGGCTGGCGGCGTAGTCGCGAAATTCCTGCGCGGTGAGATCCTTGCCACTGAGAATCAACAACACCGGCCGTTCGAAGCGACCCAGGCCGCGCGCCATGGCACTCTGGAAATCGGCATCCGGCGATTCGCCGCCACGCCGGCCGCTCAAGGCGGTGCGCAGTCGATGCGCCAGACCTGCGCCGGTCGCGCGGTAATCGACCTCGCCGCCCAACAGCTTGCGCCAGAAGGCGGGATCGGCCAGTCGCGCGGTGTAGTAGTGCTTCACTTGCGCGCGTGCGAGCGAGACGTTGTCGCGCACCCAGGGGTTGATCAGCACCATGCCGGCGACCGGTTCGAGATCGATGCCGTACATCAGCGCCGCCGACGCCGCATCGCACAGCCCGAACAGGACGATGCGCTTGAGCTGCGGCGCCGCCATGCGGAATGCGTTGACCGCCGCTTCGATGTCGGCACCGACATGGCGAAAATCGCGCGGGCTGCCGGAGCTGTCGCCCATGCCGCGATAGTCGAAGCGCAGGTTACTGTAGCCGGCGCTCGCAAGCCGTCGTGCGAGCAGGACGAATTGGCGATGACTGCCGGCGCGATACTGCGGTCCGCCGACGATGATGAGCACGCCGCAGTCACGCGGCTGCTGCGCATACGCCAGTACGCCAAGCAGTTGTTCGCCATCGCATTCGAACAGCAGCGGCTGTTCCGTAACGCCCGGCGCTACCGCGGCATTGTGGAAATGGTGGACTCGATCAATGCCGGACATTCGTTGATTTCCTGTGTCTGCCAGAAGGCGGGACCGACAGCCGTGCCAATGGTTGCGCGGCAGCCCTCGCGATTCCACGTCTGCACTTGCCGCGACGCTGCTTCGCCCAGCGTGCTGTGCGGGTCGGGTAGCACTTCCAGCCAGTGCACGTCGCTGCCTTGGGGAAGCGCTTCGAGCCACGCATTTGCCATGCCGTCGGCCAGCTTCGCGCCGAGCGGATAACCGCTTACTTCCAGTACGCCGCTGCGCATCAGCATCTCGTGCAACATGGCGGTGTTCATGCGCTTGTTGCCGTCGCCGTTGCCGATGGCGTCGCCGGTGAGGCGCGTGCGCAGAAACTGCTGCAGAAAGCGCTGACCGGACAACACCGGCTGCCAGAACAGTGCGCGTACCGGCGCGTTGCGCAAACGCGCGGCCGCGTCGATCAACAGGCACCCCGTGCGCAGGCCCCACAGGCACACCGGATGAGTCGAACGCGCGGCGAGCCAGTCCCATGCCGCGCGCACATCGGCGAGCCAGATCTCCCAGGTCGCATTGCGAAAATCGCCGCTACTGTCGCCGCAGCCGAACAGATCGACTTGCAGCACTTCATAACCGCGCTCGGCAAAGGCGCGCGATTGCAGCGCCGCCATGCGACGCGATTTATTCATTTCGTCGCCGAAGGGATGGATATACAGAATCGCCCCGCGTGGCACGACACCGGTGGCGGCGGCGTGCAATAAGCAGAAGCGCTGACCGTGTTCGGTCGGCAGATAAAAAGCTTCCACGGTTGGCTCGTCAGGCTTGGCGAATCGACAAGGAGACGTCGTCTCCCTGCGCATTCGAATCGGCGAGCTTGGCATCCACGAACGAAACGAGACTGCCGATCGTCGCAAAGGCCGATCCGTCGATTTCGTCGTCGTCGATCAGGAAACCGAAACGCTCTTCGAGCGCGGTCAATACCGTTGCGACAGCCATCGAATCGAGTTCCGGAATTGCGCCCAGCAACGGCATGCCGTCCGTGGCATTGTGCAAACGGCCTTCAATGCCAAGCACGCTTTCCAGTAACGCCACCACCTGTTCTTTGGTTCGCAACGCAGGCTCTCCCTGTTGATGTTCGCATGTGTGCGATTGCGCCGAAACGGCATCGGGTGCACGCGACATCGCGTGACGTTGGAGAGCGACATTGTGCCGTTCGCATGTCGTTCACATTGTCAAAATGTGTTGCTGATACAAGGTTTAGCGTTCGCGTGCGCGAGTCACCGATAGACTGCGCAACGTCAATGTTGCATTCACATCCGACACGCCGCCGCATGACGCCAATGCATGCGCGCATCGTGTTCGTTATTGCCTGATGATGGAAATCCTGTTGCATGATCTGCCGCGTAATGCTGCGCAGCGCGATGCTGCGCATGTGGCGCTTTGTTACGGTGACGCATCCCTGAACTACGGCGAGTTGTGGCGAGCGATCGAATCGTTCGCCGGCGGCTTGCTGCAACTCGGTGTTGCGCGCGGCGAGCGGGTAGCGATCTTTCTGGAAAAACGCTTCGAGACGGTGATCGCCTCGTTCGGGACGGCGGCGGCGGGGGCGGTGTTCGTGCCGGTGAACCCGCTGCTCAAAGCCGAGCAGGTTGCCTACATCCTGCGCGATTGCAACGTGCGCGTGCTGATCACGTCGAGCGAGCGGCTGCCGCTATTGCGTGAAGAACTCGCGCAGTGCCGCGATCTGCGACATGTCGTGGTGTGCGGCGACGAACCGATCGAAGATGTCGCAAACGC